>JAEYNG010000410.1 GCA_023412695.1 Planctomycetota bacterium
CACGGTGCTCGCCAACGCGGTGGCGGGGCCGATCGGCGACAAGCTGTCGCTGCGTTCGGGCGAGGAGATTCTCAGCCGCGAGATGATGCTGCAGGGGATCCTGTCGATCCAGGCGGGCGACAACCCGCGTGCGACGACGGAGCGCATGCTGGCGTTCATCCCGCAGGCGGCGCGTTCGCAGCTGAAGCTCGCGGCGTAACACGATCACGGACCACCGACCGAAACCATGGCCGACAACCACGACAACGCGCACGGGGAAGAGGGGCACGGCAAGGGCCACGGCGGCGGTCACGGCGGTGGCCACGGCCACGGCGGGGGCGGCCACGAGGAGGGGCACGAGGGCGCGCCCGAGTGGCTGATCTCGTTCGCGGACATGGTGATGCTGATCATGGGGTTCTTCGTCATCCTGTTGGCGATGAACATGCAGAAGCCGACGACCGGAGGGATCGGCGGCGAGGGCGAGAACCTCACCGACGAGGACGCGATGATGGAGCTGGCGCTGTCGATCCGCGCGGGCTTCAACAACCCGGTGGACATCAACTCGAGCAACCCGAACGAGGCGGCGCTGGTGCGCTACCTGCGGCAGCGGAAAGAGAAGGGGGACACGCTGCAGCCGGGGCCGAGCGGCGACAAGCACAACGTGCAGGCGCCGCGGACGACCGACTACGTGAACATCACGGCGACGATCCTCTTTGCGGACGGAGAGTCGGCGGTGAGCGGGGAGGGCGCGGGACTCATTGTCGAGGCCGCGGAGCACTTGAAGGGAACGGCGTGGATCATCGAGGTGAGAGGCCACGCGAGCGCGGCCGAGACGATGCGAGACAAGGAGAAGTCCATGCGACTGGCATTCGACCGGGCCTTTGCGGTGGCGCAGGAACTTGTGCGCGCCGGCGTGCCGTGGGAGCGGCTGCGTCCGGCGGCGTGCGCGGACAACGACCGTGTGCAGCCGGCGGCGCGGGACCTGAAGGGCAACCGCGCGAACCAACGGGCGGAGATCGTGGTGACGACGGAGACGGTCGCGGCGGACCCGTACGCGGCGGGCGCCGGGCGCGAGTGACCTCGTTGTGGGGAGGCGGGCGGGCCGATCGCGGCGACTTTTCCAGTGATTGACGATGCGCGGCCGACTCTGTGTTCCCGCGGTGATGCGCGGGGAACGGAGCGCCGACATGAAGAGGAGTTATCGGTCCTGCGACGCCGGGCCCGTGTTCGAGCCGCTGCACGCGCGGACGATGCTGGACGCGACGCTCCCGCTGGTGACGCTGAGCATCGTGGACAGCGACATCGCCGAGGAGGGGCCGAACACCGGCAGTTTTCGGCTGCACCGCACGGGCGTGCTGGATGAGCCGCTGTTCGTGCTGTTCTCGATCCAGCAGCCGGACCCGCCGACGCAGCGCGGCGTCGCGACCAACGGCATCGACTACATCGGCCTGTCGAACATCGTGCGCATCCCGGCGGGGCGGCGGTCGGTGAATCTCCCGATCATCCCGATCGACGACCTCGAGGTCGAGGGCGGTGAGGTTGTACGGCTGACGATCCTCGAGAACGCGGCGTACCGCGTGGACACGGCCAACCCGCTCAACCGTGTGGGGACGGTGGTGATCCGCGAGGACGATGCGCTGCCGATCGTGACGATCAGGGCGCCCGACGCGTTCGGCGCGGAGATCGGCGGGGCGGACGTCAGCGCGGTCGACACCGCGCGCTTTGTCATCCGCCGCACGGGCGACCGCGCGCTCCCGCTCACGGTCCGCTTCCGGATCCGCGGCAGCGCGACGCACGGGAACGACTATGAGCGCGTCACGCCGCAGGGTGAGGCCGTGCAGATCGTCATCCCCGCGGGCCGGCGGCAGGCCCCGATCACCATCCGGCCTATCAACGATGGGTTGTTCGAGGGCGACGAGACTGTTCGGATCATCCTGCAGCCGAGCGCGAACGGGTCGTACGCGCTCAACGGGGACGACCCCTCGACCGTCTCGTCGCACATCACGCTGCTTGACAAGCCGCTCGTGTCGCTGATCGTGACCGACCCGTACGGCACACAGTTCCCGCAGGACACGGCGAGCTTCACGATCCTTCGGACCGGGCCGACGGATCGGCCGCTCAAGGTGCAGTACACCCTCGCGGGAACGGGCATCGCCGGGACAGACTATCGGCGCCTGCCGCAGGTGCTGACCATTCCCGCGGGGCAATCAGCGCTGTTGGTGCCGATCCGCGGGCTCGGGAATGATCAGATCGGCCCCAAGACGGTGCGGCTGACCCTCCGCCCGGCGAACACCTACAACCTGAACCTCGCCCAGCCGATGCTGCTGACCGTCAGCAACTTCGTGACGCTGCTGGATGAGCCGCTGGAACAGGGAGCGGCGGGCCGAGGGCCCGGTCGTTGGACATGGGGTGGGGTCTATGATCCCGCTCCCTTACGGAGTTTTGCCTCAATGCCCCACGTCATCGCAGAGCCCTGCATCGGGACCAAGGACACGTCGTGCGTCGAAGTCTGCCCGGTGGACTGCATCCACCCGACCAAGAGCGAGGCCGACTTCGGTACGCGTGACCAGCTGTACATCGACCCGGACACGTGCATCGACTGCGGGCTGTGCGTCGATGAGTGCCCGGTGAAGGCCATCTTCCCGCAGGACGATCTGCCGGAGGAGTGGAACAAGTACATCCAGATCAATCTGGAGTATTACAAGAGCAAGTAGCCGTCACTTGGGGGGGATGATGCCGCGGCCGGCGAGGAGGTCGAGGCATGCGCGGACAGATTCGTCGATGGACATCGCCGCGGGCGTGAGGATGAGCTCGGGGTTCAGGGGCGGCTCGTAGGGGTCGTCGATACCGGTGAAGCCCTTGATCTGTCCGGCACGGGCCTTCTTGTAGAGGCCCTTGGGGTCACGCTGCTCGCAGAGCTCGATGGGGGTATCCACGAAGACCTCGAGGAAGGGAAGGGGGCCGAGTGGGTCGCCCTCGTGGATGGCCCGCGCGGCGTCGCGGTTTGCGCGGTAGGGGCTGATGAAGCTGGTGAGTGCGATGGCGCCCGAGTCTGCGAAGAGCTTGGCGACCTCAGCGATGCGGCGGATGTTCTCCGCGCGGTCCGCGGCGGAGAACGAGAGGTTCTTGTTGAGCCCCATGCGGATGTTGTCGCCGTCGAGGCGGTAGGCGTGGACGCCGCGGGAGAGGAGGGCGTGTTCCAGTGCGCAGGCGATAGTGCTCTTGCCCGAGGCGGAAAGGCCGGTGAACCAGAGGGTTGCGCCGGTGGCATTGAGGAGGCGGGAACGCTCGGCGCGGGCGACGCCCTCGTGCCAGGTGAGGTTGGGGG
>JAEYNG010000007.1 GCA_023412695.1 Planctomycetota bacterium
CCCCCCCGCCCCCCCCCCCGCCGGGTCGTGCCCCGCGCGGGGGCCCCGCGCGGGCCCCGGCTCTCTTTATGTCAACATCCACACCATCGCCGCGATGACATGCGCCGCCATGATCAGGAACGTCACCAGCAGGAACGGAGCCTTGCTGCTCTTGTGACGGAGCCAGAAGATCGCCGCCAGCGCGCCCGGCCACCCGCCCACGAGCTCGAGGATGTGCAACGTCCGCTCGCGCAAACGCCGCCGGCCGGTTCTCGCCGCCAGCTTGTCCCACGCGAACGCGCCGAACGCCGCCACGCTCGCGGCCAGATACCAGCACGCGACCCACTGCCATGCATGCATACGCGCTTCATCGGCCGTCGCGGCCGGTCGGGTGCGCAGAAAAGGCCGCGGGGCCCGCACGGACGCCGGCCCCACGGCCCGGAGAGAGCGCCGCGGGGAAGGAGACCCGCGGACTCATATCGCCTTGTTCACTCGCAACATACGCCACATTCTGCTACGCCCGACTATCGGCCCCGGTTGAGGGAATCCCTCAATTTGCGAACGCCAAAACTTGCATGCAAGTGCTACCGCTTCCATCCAAACCGCTCGATCGCCGGCTGCCGGTCCATCCGATCGAGCAACCGGTCCGGGTCGTCATCGACCACCAGCGCCCGCCGCGGATCGATCCGCAGGAACTCTTCCGCCGCCAGGAAATCAAGGAACCCCAGCAGCCCGTCATAAAACCCGCGGCCGTCCACCCGCACATTCAGCACGCCGATCGGGCATTCGTGGATCGCCAGCTGCGCCCACGTGATGATCTCGAAGAGCTCGTCCAGCGTCCCCAGCCCGCCCGGCAGCGCGACAAACCCTTTGGCGATGTCCGCCATCGCCTTCTTCCGCTGATGCATCGAATCGACGATCCGCAGGTCCCGCACCGAGCGGTGCCCGAGCTCCTTGTCCATCAGCTCCCGCGTGATGACGCCGACGATCGTGTCCCCCGCGCCCGCGTCGATCAGCGCATCGGCGACCACGCCCATCAGCCCGACAGACCCGCCCCCGTACACCAGCCCGACGCCTCGCCGTGCCATCGCCGCGCCAAGCGACCGGGCCGCCGCCTCATACTCCGGCCGCCGGCCCTTGGCCGCGCCGCAATACACGCACAATGGGGAGAGCATGGCCCACGGTAGCCGCTTCGCGCACACCCGCGCGCACGCCGCGCGAATTTTGAGCAACCGCTCGAACGCACCGGTCGTATGGGGAGGGGCCTACGCTTTGGCCCCGCCGGGAAACCGGGCAGGGTGGTGAGTGGGAGGCGGGGGACGGGTGAAGGGGGAGACCGACGCCGAGCGACGGCCCGCAGGGCCAAGCCGCGTCCCAAAGGCCAAAGCCACAGGAGATTTGAATGTCCGACGCTCAACAGCCGCAGCAGCAGCAGGTCCAGCTCCGCATCGACGAGTCGAAGATGCAGACGACCTACGCCAACACGATCCGCACCTCCACCACCGCCGACGAGGTCGTGATGGACTTCGGCGTGAACCTCCCCATGCCCACCCAGGACAACCAGCCCGCGCTGCTCTTCAGCGTCGGCTCCCGCGTCGTCATGAACTGGCGCGGCGCCAAGCGCCTCGCCATCTCCCTCGGACAGGTCATCCGCCAGTACGAGGAGCGCAACGGCGAGATCCAGCTCAACCCGCCCGGCCAGCAGCAGGGCGGCCCGCGCCTCTCGCAGTAAGCCTCGATTCGCGAGCATCCGCTCGCCTCAACTTGCCCCCACCACCCACAGCCGCCCGCGGTGCTTTTGCATCGCGGCGGCTGTGCTTTTGGACCCGCGGTACCATGCGCCAATGGTCGACCCACAATACATGCCCGCGACCGAGCCCGAGCGCAAGCCGCCCACCGGCCTCAAGGCCGCCGTCCGTCAGGCCGTCGCCCGCAAGTTCTTCAAGTACCTCGTCTCCAAGACCCGCAACTTCAGCCACACCACCTGGCTCGGCCGCGCCATCTGGCAGAACGTCTTCGACCTCCAGACCATCCAGGAAACCATCGTCGAGCTCCAGCCCGCGCTCATCATCGAATGCGGCACCAACCAGGGCGGCTCGTCGATGTTCTACGCCCACCTCTTCGACCTGCTCGCCGCCGAGGGCCGCCTCCTCCCAAACCGCGGCCGCATCGTCACCATCGACATCGAGAGGCTCCACACCCTCTCCCACCCGCGCATCACCTACCTCATCGGCTCCAGCACCGCGCCCGAAACGTTCGCGCAGGTCAAGGCCATGGCCGAAGCCGCGACGCAGCAGGAGCAGGGCGCGCCGATCCTCGTCATCCTCGACTCCGACCACTCGATGCGCCACGTCCGCGCCGAACTCGAGCTCTATGCGCCGCTCGTCACCAAGGGCTCATTCTGCCTCGTGCAGGACGGTGTGATCGACGTCCTCCCCAACTTCGCCGGCGGCCGGCCCGGCCCGCTCCCGGCGATCCACGACTACCTCAAGTCGCACCCCGAGTTCGAGATCGACCGCGCCCGCTGCGACCGCTTCCTGATCACGCACCACCCCGATGGCTGGCTCCGCCGCAAGTGACGGCGGCGTCAGGCTCACCGCAGAATTGCAGAGGACGCACGTGAGAGCCGTTGGCGCGGCGAGATCTATCAGTCTCACTCAAAGAATCAAGATCGAGCAGCATTCGCATTGAATGTCCGGCACTTCTCTGCGATCTCAGCGTCTCTCGCAGTGAATCTCCCCGCTACACCCGCACGCCCACCGCCCGCTCCGCCGCCTCCACCACATTCAGCAGCAGCATCGCCACGGTCATCGGACCGACGCCCCCCGGCACCGGGCTGATCCATCCCGCCCCGCCGATCTTCCCCTCGTGGGCGCCGAACCCGCCCACCGCCTCGTACGCCACATCGCCCACCGTCCGCATCTTCCCGTCCGCGCCCTGAACGCGATTGACACCGACATCGATCACGATCGCCCCCGGCTTCACCATGTCCCGCGTGATCAGCTCCGGCA
>JAEYNG010000039.1 GCA_023412695.1 Planctomycetota bacterium
CAGCGAAACCGCGATGGAAGACCGCAAGCGGGAGGGGTATTTCTGATATGACGACCCTGCAGCGCACGCCCCCGGTCCCTGTTGTCGTGAATGTGGAAGCTCCCATGGACCGCGAGGCCTCCCTGCTCCGCGTCTTTACCTGTGGCTCTGTCGATGACGGGAAGTCCACGCTCATCGGCCGCCTCCTGCACGACAGCAAGTCACTGCACGAGGACCAGATCGAGTCGATCTCCCGCGCCAGCGCCCGCCGCAACGCCGCCGCGCTTGACCTTTCCCTGCTTACCGACGGGCTGAAGGCCGAGCGCGAGCAGGGCATCACGATCGACGTCGCGTACCGCTACTTCGCGACCGCGAAGCGGCGGTTCATCCTCGCCGACACGCCGGGCCACGTGCAGTACACCCGCAACATGGCCACCGGCGCGAGCACGGCCGACGTCGCGATCATCCTCATCGACGCCCGTCAGGGCGTGGTCGAGCAGACGCGACGTCACGCGTGCATCGCCGCGCTCCTCGGCGTCACGCGGCTGATCGTCTGCGTGAACAAGATGGACCTCATCGACTTCGACCGCCCGCGATTCGAGGCGATCAAGGCCGACTTTGAGGCGATGATCGCCGCCGCCAGACCCGCGGGCGAAGAGACCATCGCCGAGCGTGTACGGACCTGGTTCGTGCCGATCTCCGCGCTGCACGGGGACAATGTCGTCGAGCGATCCACACGCACACCCTGGTTCACCGGCGAGCCGCTGCTCGAGTTGCTCGAAACGATCCCGGATGAGCAACCCGCCGACTCTGGCCTGTCGCGTTTCCCGGTGCAGTACGTTCTGCGTCCGCAGAGCGACGAACACCACGACTATCGGGGCTATGCCGGTCGCGTGGCCTCGGGCAGCTTCAGGGTCGGTGACGAGGTGCTCGTCCTGCCCGGCGAGCACCGCTCCCGTATCACGAGCATCCACATCGGCCGCAGGAACGTTGACGCGTGCAGCGCACGGCAGTCCGCGGCCATCCAACTCGCCGACGATATCGATATCTGCCGGGGCGAGATGATCGTGCACGCCGCCGAAGCGCGCACAGACTTTGCGCCGAAGGTGACCCAGCAGATCGATGCGACCATCATCTGGATGGACCCGCGGCCGCTGGCGCAAGGTCGCCGCCTGCTCCTTAAGCACACCACCCGAGACGCGACCGCGATGGTGCAAGGGATCGTGCACCGTTTGAATATGGGCACGCTGGAGGTTGAAAAGTCGCCCCCGAGCCTCGCGATGAACGAGATCGGGCGGGTCCGCCTGCGCTTGGCGTCGCCGCTCGTCTGCGATCCCTACTCACGTTGCCGCGAAACCGGGTCCTTCATCCTGATCGACGAGGGCACGAATAACACGGTCGGCGCGGGTCTGATCGCGTCGGCCACAGCGGAACGCGCGTAGCCGAAGCCAGCGTGGCGTCACAGTATCAGTGCTCAACTCAGGCGGGGCCTGCATCTCGGACCACCACCGCGAATGCTTCCCGCTCCGGGCAGAGCGCCCGCACTTCTTCAAGCGCGGAGACGTTGCTGTTGGCACTCAACAACTTGAACAGCATGGGTGCCGAGACCGTCGAGACGGCTTCCCACACGCCCTGCCTTCTCAGGACATCTTCGAGCTGGTGCCTCTCGGGTGTGCCGGGCCGTGGAAACTCCCGTGTCCGCCGCGGCTGCACCCGCACCACGCCGCCGCATGCGCGCAGATCGGTTTCACCGGATTCGCGGAAGAGTTCGATCAGCGCGTCACGCAACCCGGCCGCCCGCTCCTCGAGTTCCGCGACCCGCCGCTTTACATCGCAGAACGCGTCTGCGATCTGATTCGCCGCAAGCCGGCGTCGCTCCGCAAGACGTGCGCGGCCTTGCTTCAAGCGCGCGACAAACGGCTGCAGGGTTACGGGATTGACACGCCATTCTCTTTCAAGTGTCTCAAAGATCTGCTGCGCGCGGCAGATGCGGGCCGCGGCGTCGGGCGTGTCCTCCGGCACGATGCAGTTCTCCAACTCCGCCAGGAGCGCAACGACCTGCGGTGCAGTCAGTCGCTGACGACCCACGCCTGAAACACTGGCATTCGTGCTCATTCTATGAGCATAACAAATGGCACGCTCACTGCAAACGCCAAGCTACCACTCCCACATCGCCGGGACCCAGTCATACCCCCACGCCGTGTTCCGGCGGATGTGCCCGACCGATGGGAACGGGATGTGCGCGCCGCACAGCAGCGTACGGTCAGCCGCAGCACGATCAAAGAGTTTGCGCCGGCTGGCGATCGACTGCTCCGGGTTCGCATCAAACATCACGGCGAACTCCGGGTGCGGGAACTGGATCGCCGGGTGATGCACCGTGTCGGAGAGGTAGAGCATCGTCCGCCGTGAGTTGCTCGCCCGCGCGCCACCATCGATCTGTAGCGCGATATGACCTGGCGTGTGACCCGGCGACGGGATGGCCGTAACGCCTGGCCGCACTTCCCTTTCACCTTCCACCAGCGTGAAGTTCGCCGCTGCGATGACCTTCTTCGCGCCCTCGATAAACCCGGGGATCATGTCCTTCGGCAGGCGCGAAGCCGAGAAATCGTGCGTATCCGCGGCCCAGAAGTCGTGCTCGAGCTTGTGCACGATGTTCTCGGCGTTCGGGAAGTTGCTCCTCCCTTCCTCGTTCAGCAGCCCCAGCATGTGATCGCCATGCAGGTGCGTGATGATCACCGCTGTCACATCCGTGGGCTTCACACCGAACCTGCCGAGGTTCTCAACTAGCTTGCCGTTCGTCGCGCCGAATGCACCGCCGGTGCCGGTATCGACCAGCACCGTGTCCCTCGGCGTCTTGATGAGCAATCCATTCACCTGCACACGAACATCCGCCGGGTCGACAAACGCGTTATTCAGCGCCTTCTCGACCTGCTCGCGCGTCGCGTTCGCGGCCAGCGTCGGGTGTGGCGGGTTGAACGAGAACCAGCCGTCGCTGATGACCGCGACCTGAACGTCTCCGAGCTGCAGCGCGTAAAACCCCGCGCCCTGTACCGGCCTGCCCGCCTCCTTCCCCGCACCGGGCTTCCCGTCCGGCTGGCGTGCGAGCGCGGGCGCAGAGGCCGCCGCGAGTGCCGCTGCCGAAACGCCCGCGAGCTTGATCAACTCGCGGCGGCTATGGGTGGTGATCATGCTGGTGTGGTTCGTCTGCATAGCTGGCTCCGTTGAGGATCGCCGGCATGATACCACGGGCGCACAGAGCGGCTATATTGCAGGTGTCCGTTCGTGGGACCTTTGGGCAGGGGCGCGGCTATGAAGATCTTCATTACCGGCGGAACAGGGTTCATCGGGAGCGCCGTTGCGCGGCGATTGCTCGCTCGCGGCGAAGCCGTCACAGTGCTCGACAACCAGTCCCGTCGCATCCACGACCTCGAATCACTCGGCGCAGCAGCGGTCATCGGTGATGTCCGCGACGCCGAACACGTCCGGCGTGTGATCGCGGGCGCCGACGCCGTTATCCACTGTGCCGGCCTGCCCAAGCAGGCGTCATGGCGGGCATACCGTGGTGTGCACATTGACGGCACGCGCAATGTGCTCTCCGCCGCCGCGGATGCAGGCGTACGGCGCGTCGTCCATGTCTCGTCGCACTCCGCGATGTTCAGCGGCGTCGATCTCCCTCGCATGGAAGAATCGGACCCTTACCCCTCACGCTTCATCGACCCGTACTCCGAAACGAAGGCCGCCGGCGAGAGGGCCGCGCTCGAGTTCCACGGGCGAAACGGGATGGAAGTAACGGTCATACGTCCCGATGTCGTCTGGGGCCGCGGCGACACGACCATCCTGCCGATCATGGCGAAGCTGTCGCGCTCGCCACTCGGCATCCCGATGTGCGGCGACGGATCGAACATAGAGGCCACGAGCCACATCGAGAACCTGGTCGACGGGATCATTCTCGGCCTCGACTCCCCCGCCTCTCCGGGCCGCGTCTATCTCATCAGCGATGGCTTCCACGTGAGCTGGAAGGAGTTCCTCGCACGGCAAGTCGAAGCCGCCGGCGTGCCCGCGAAGTTCCGGCGCGTGCCGCTCTGGCTCGCCGCGCCCGGCGCATGGATACTCGACAAGGCCGCCGGCGCAGTCGGGCTGCCGGTGCCACTGGCGAGGTTCGGTGTCTGGACCTCCGTGACGTCGCGCATCGTCACGTCGACACGCGCTGCGGACGAACTGGGCTATCGCGCAAAGGTCGGCTTCGAGGCCGGTCTTGCGGATCTCGCCGCGTGGGTGCAGGAGATTGGCGGGACCGAGGTGCTTCTCAGCAGCGGCGGGAAGGGCGCAGGCGTGCGGACATCACGTCCGATGTCACAGCATGCCGGGGACGCATCGACGCAACGGCCATGGGTCTCGCCCGGACTGGCGGATTCACGCGGGGCGTGAGCTGTCTATGGCCCGCCAGGCGGCTTGCGAACGATTGCAAAGTTCCCGAGGTAAAGTTCGGTCCGCAGAGTCACCGCTCGACGTACGAACCCCGCCTTGCACGCGAGCCACGCCGCGTTGCGCAAACCTCGCGCAAGCAAGGTCAGCGGCGCCGCCATCAGACCGCTTCCCCGCACCGGCACCGCCGCACCCGCAAGCGTTCCAAGCACGTCCCACACGTCGCCCAGCCGCCGAAACTCAACGACTTCGAGCCCCGCTTCCGCGGCCGCCGCGCGAATGGCGAACTCCGTCGGCCGCCAGTGATCGTGCGGAACCTCATGCAGCGGGTAGAAGAACGGGCATGACACGATCAACGTGCCCCCTGGCTTGAGCGCTCTCGCCAGGTTCCGCCACGCCACCGACCAGCCGTGCACATGCTCGAGCACTTCGGTGCACAGCACAAGGTCGTACACGCCGCTCGCAAAGACCTGATCGGGCCATGGCGCGTCGAGGGCGAGCTCGAACTCAAGCGTCACCCCGGGCTGCGCGACGATGTCGAGCCCGGTGTACGAATACCCGCGCGCCTCCAACGCCCCGCGCAGCGGCTGACCGCCGCAGCCCGCGTCCAGAACACGTCGCCCGCTGTGCGCTGCAGCATGAGCATCGATCGCGCCGATCACCGCAGCGCCGATCAGCGGCACATTGAACGCCTCCTGCCGCGAACTCGGCTTGTAGAGCGTCCTGCGATCTGCCTGCCGGTCAACGCTCATGCTGCCAGCCCCCGGATCAGCGGTAGGCGCTCCGTAATGGAACGAAGCCGCGCGGGAAGAACCTGCACCGTCTCGCGGACATGAGACCGCAGCAGCACCAGCGCGAGCAGCCCAAATCCCGCCGCAAAGACGCCGCCTCCGATGACGGCCCGCGCGAGTGCTCCGACCCCGTGTTGCATCGAGGATTGCTGGGCGAGAAGCCCTTCGACGTACCAGGCCAGCAACGCCGCAACCAAACCCACCGCGTACACCGGCACCGTGTTCTTAAGGATGTCCGCTAGGCCGAGCCGTAGCGGTCGGAGTGCAAGCCAGGCCATGAGGACGCACCCGATCGCAAACGTGGTGCACGACGCGAACCCGATCCACTCCGGGGTCCGCCCAATCGCCGCCCCGGCCATTCCGGCCAGAAGGATCGCCACGCCCAGCACAATGAGAAGAATCGCCCAGGCACGGAAGCGCCCCGCGGCTTGCAGCGCTGCGT
>JAEYNG010000058.1 GCA_023412695.1 Planctomycetota bacterium
GCTCAAGGCGTACGTGCACGACCTGGGCGGCGGGCTGATGATGGTGGGCGGGCCCGATTCGTTCGGCGCGGGCGGGTGGCTGGGCTCGCCGCTGGCCGATGCGCTGCCGATCAAGCTCGACCCGCCGCAGAAGCGGCAGATGCCCAAGGGCGCGCTGGTGCTGTGCATGCACTCGTGCGAGATGCCCAACGGCAACTACTGGGCGAAGCAGACGGGGCTCGCGGCGATCAACAACCTGTCGCGGCTGGACCTGATCGGCGTGGTCGAGTATTCCTACTCGCGCGGCGACACGTGGGTGCACCCGCTGAGCGAGGTGGGGAACAAGGTCGCCGTCACGCGGGCGATGAACTCGCTGACCTTCGGCGACGCGCAGACGTTCGACGGGATGATCCAGATGGGCCTGACCGCGCTACAGAACGCGGACGCGGGCGCGCGGCACATGATCATCCTGAGCGACGGGGACCCGCAGCTGAGCAACCAGGGGCTGCTGGCGCAGTGCCGTGCGGCGCGGATCTCGATCTCGACGGTGATGGTGTATCCGCACGAGCGGACCGCGATGGGCCCGAGCGGGCAGTCGATGAAGAACATCGCTGACCAGACGGGCGGGAAGTTCTACCCGATCGTCGATCAGGGGCAGTTCGCGGAGCTGCCGAGCATCTTCGTAAAGGAAGCGCAGATCGTGAAGCGGTCGCTCATCTGGGAGGGCGCGCCCTTCCAGCCGACGGTTGTCAATGCCGTCGCCGAGCCGATGCGCGGCCTCGGCGGGGCAGTGCCCGCGATCCAGGGGTACGTCGTCGCGGCGGACCGCGACGGGCTTTCGATCGTGACGCTCCGCGGCAAGGAGAACGACCCGATCCTCGCGCATTGGCAGCACGGGCTGGGTAAGACGGTCGCGTTCACCTCCGACGCGGGCCAGCGGTGGGCCAAGTCCTGGCCGGCGTGGGCGAACTACAAGGCGTTCTGGGAGGGGCACGTCCGCTGGATGATGCGGCCGGGCGGGTCGGCGGACATGCGCGTCATGACCGAGGACATGGGGGACAAGACGCGCGTGGTGATCGAGGCGCTCGACGACAAGGGCGAGCGGCTGAACTTCGTGCGGTTCATGTCGCGCGTCGTCGGCCCCGAGAACGAGGGTGAGCCGGTCGAGCTGCGGCAGGTGGGCCCGGGGCGGTACGAGGGCGTCTTCGACTCAGACAAGGCGGGGGCGTACGTCGCGAACTTCCGGTATATCGCGCCCGCGGAGACGCCGGGCGGCAAGCCGCGGGAGGGCAACCTGCAGGCGGCGGTGACGAGGCCGTTCGCCGATGAGTATCGCACGCTGCAGGACAACGGCGCGCTGGGACGGCTCGTCGCCGAGCGGACTAACGGGCGGGTACTCGACCTGAACACGAACCCCGCGGCGGTGGACCTGTGGCTGCGCGAGGGTCTGAAGATGCCGGTCGCGCTGCGGCCGATCTGGCTGCTGGTCGCGCTGCTGGCGGTCGGGCTGTTCCTGATCGACGTCGCGGTGCGGCGCGTCCGGATCGACCCGCAGATGATTGCGGGGTGGGTGCGCCGCGGGATGCGCGAGGGCAAGAGCCGCGGCAGCGAGCAGACGGGCACGCTGCTCGAGGTTCGCAAGCGTGCGCAGGCGGGGATCGCGGCGAAGGCAACGACGAGCGAGCAGCGTGAGGCGCTGCGCATGGCGGCGAAGGCCGACCAGGCGACGGCGAAGGCGAAGTTCGAGGTGTCGGCCGAGGAGCTGGCGGGGGCGAAGGAGAACCTCGCGATCCCGAGCTTCGAGGACCGGCCGCGGAGCGTGGCGGCGCAGAAGCAGGCGCAGACCGCTGTCGATGAGGGTGAGGGCGGACTGTCGCGGCTTCGCAAGGCCAAGGAGCGGGCGCGGGAGGACATGAAGGACGAGGGCGGGGGGAACAGGAACGAGCGGTAATCGGATGTGCAGATTGTGACCGTGTTCTCGAAGCAGCAAGATCAAGAGCCCCAGTTGAGAGTGCACCACCATGGCGACCAAGAGTGACTTCATGCCCGATACGCCCGAGCGGGTCAAGCAGGCGTGCGAGGCGTTCCGGAACACGTTCAAGTCGTTGCAGGACGAGATCGGCAAGGTCATCGTCGGGCACCGCGCGGTGGTCGACGCGACGCTGATCGGCCTGTTCGCGGGGGGCAACGTGCTGCTCGAGGGCGTGCCGGGGCTGGGCAAGACGCTGCTGGTGCGGACGCTGGCCGAGAGCCTGTCGCTGCCGTTCAGCCGCATCCAGTTCACGCCGGACCTGATGCCGGCGGACGTGATCGGCACGAACATCGTGACCGAGGACCCGGCGACCGGCCGGCGGGGCTTCCAGTTCCAGAAGGGACCGATCTTCGCGCAGATCGTGCTGGCCGACGAGATCAACCGCGCGACCCCCAAGACCCAGTCGGCCCTGCTGGAGGCGATGCAGGAGCGGAGCGTGACGGTCGCGGGGACGACGTACAAGCTCGACAAGCCGTTCTTTGTGCTGGCGACGCAGAACCCGATCGAGCAGGAGGGCACGTACCCGCTGCCCGAGGCGCAGATGGACCGGTTCATCTTCAAGATCAACGTCGGGTATGCGCAGCTGGACGAGCTGATGACGATCCTGGACCGCACGACGGGCTCGATGACGCCGGACGTGCACAAGATCCTCGACGGGCCGGCGATCCTCGCGGCCCAGGCTCTGATCCGCGACTGCGTGGTCGCGCCGCACGTGAAGGAGTACGCCGCGAGGCTGATCCTCGCGACGCACCCGGGCGGGGAGTTCGCGCCGAACATCACGGGCAAGTACGTCCGGTGCGGGTCGTCGCCGCGTGGCGCGCAGGCGCTGCTGCTGGGGGGGAAGGTCAAGGCGCTGACCGACGGGCGGTACCACGTGAGCTACAAGGACATCCAGGACGTGGCGCACCTGGCGCTGCGGCACAGGCTGATCCTGAACTTCGAGGCCGAGGCGGACCGGGTGAGCGGGGACGACGTGGTGAGCAAGATCCTGGAGGCGACGCCGCGGGAGCCGGTGAAGGCGGTGTGACGTTTGTTGAACGCAGAGGCACCGGAGAGCGCGGAGCGTCGCGGAGGAAGCCATGGAGTTCAAGCCAACAGGCGGGCGTGTCGAGGTTCCCGACGCTTGGAACCGCGTGACTGAGCAGATCATCACCGCCGCGATCGAGGTGCACTCCATCCTCGGCCCCGGACTGCTCGAGAGTCTTTACGAAGCGGCGATGGAGTACGAGCTGAAGCGGGCGGGCCTGGTTATCGCGAGACAACGGCCCCTGCGGATGAAGTACAAGGGGATCGAGATCGGCGATTTGAAACTCGATCTGGTTGTCAACGATCTTGTCGTCGTCGAACTGAAGGCCATCGAGAAGGTCCACCCGGTCCATCTCGCACAACTGCTCTCCTATCTCCGATCCGCGGACACGCCGCTTGGCCTGATCATCAACTTCAATCACACACGGCTCGTGGACGGCCTGCATCGCCGGATCAACCCCGACTCCACTCGCCTGAGCGCTTCCGTTTCTTCTCAGCGTCTCTCCGCGCTCTCGGGTGCCTCTGCGTTCCAGTCCTAGCTCAGCCATGCTCAAGACACCCAACATCAAACGCCCCGAACGGCTCGACGATCTGCTCGAGCCCGCGCTCATGGCGCGGCTGGGGCAGCTGGACATCTCCAGCCGCAAGATCTTCTCCGGCAAGCTCAAGGGCGAGCGACGGTCGAAGAAGCGCGGCCAGTCGGTCGAGTTCGCCGACCACCGCCCCTACGTCGTCGGCGACGACCTCCGCCATATCGACTGGAACATCTACGGCCGGCTCGACCGGCTCTTCCTCAAGCTCTTCCTCGAGGAAGAAGACCTGTCGCTGCACGTCGTCATCGACTGCTCGACGAGCATGGACGCGGGAGACCCGAACAAGTTTTTATTCTGCCAGCGGCTGGCCGCGAGCCTGGCGTATATCGGCCTTGTGAACCTCAACCGCGTCGCGGTCTCGGCGGTCGGTGAGCGCATCGACACCGTGAGCGTTGAATCCGGCGCGACGATGAACGGCGACACGCCGGAGCTCTCCAGCGGGCTGGTGTCGTCGCTGCGCGACCTCCGGGGCCGGCGGCGGCTCGACGACCTCGCACGCTACCTCGTCTCGCTCGAACCGATCGGCGGGACGAAGTTCACCGACGCGTGCAAGCGGATCGCGCTCACCCGCCGCGGCAAGGGCGTGATGATCGTCCTGTCGGACTTCATGGTGAAGGAGGGGTACGAGACGGGCCTGCGTCTGCTGCGCGGACACGGGTACGACCTGTTCGCGATCCAAGTGCTCAGCCCGCAGGAGATGGAGCCGACGATCGGCGGGGACCTGCGGCTCAAGGACATGGAGGACGGCGACACCGCGGAGGTGACGATCACCGCGCCGCTGCTGAAGAAGTACAAGGCGACACTGAACGCGTACTGCAACCGGCTGCACGAGTTCTGCGCCCAGCGCGACATCGTGCACATGACGGTGAAGAGCGATACGCCGATCGACACGCTGGTGCTGGATTATCTGCGGAGGCGCGGATTGTTGAAATAGAAGAGGAACACAGAGGAAGCAGAGTAAGCAGAGGGCAACAGAGTGGGATTGGAAACGGACATTCTCGGCTCCCGCGGACCTTCGCAGCGAACCATCCCCGACAGATGGAACAAGCTCACTCGCGCGGTCATCGGGGCTGCAGTTGATGTCCACGCCTCGCTGGGACCGGGGCTGCTCGAGAATCTCTACGAGGAGGCGATAGCCCACGAGCTTCAGCTGCGGCGAATCCCCTTCCGCCGACAGCAACCAATCCGACTCCACTACAAAGGGGTTGATATCGGCGACCTACGTCTCGATCTGGTTGTGGATCAACTGATTGTTGTCGAGTTGAAGGCGATCGAACGCACCGCCGAAGTGCATCGAGCACAGGTGCTTTCATACCTCCGCTCCACAAACCTCCCACTCGGTTTGCTCATCAACTTCAACCACTTGCGGCTGGTTGACGGCGTCACGCGAATCCTCAATGCCCTCAGCCCCGCTTTTCTGGCTTTGCCTGCCTTGTCTCCGTTGCCCTCTGCTTGCTCTGATTCCTCTGTGTTCCTTCCGGACGACACCGAATGACCTTTGCCACACCCATCCTCGCCGGAA
>JAEYNG010000069.1 GCA_023412695.1 Planctomycetota bacterium
CGTCTTCTCGACCAGCTACCTCCGCGTCTACACCAACGAGGACGTCCTCGGCGTGGAGCTCGCCGGCGCGATGAAGAACGTCATCGCCATCGCAGCCGGCATCATCGACGGCTTGCAGGCCGGCTACAACGCCAAGAGCGCGCTCCTTGCCCGCGGCCTCGCGGAGATCACACGCCTCGGCGTCGCCATGGGCGCGTCGACCGACACCTTCTTCGGCCTCGCCGGCGTCGGCGACCTCGCAACGACCTGCTTCTCCCCCGAGGGCCGCAACCGCACCTGCGGCGAGGCCCTCGGCCGCGGCGTCAAGCCCGAGGAATACCTCAAAAACGCGACCTCCGTCGTCGAGGGCGTCGCGACGACCAGGTCCGTCATGGACCTCGCGCGCAAGTACCGCGTCGAGATGCCCATCACCGAGCAGGTCCACGCCGTCCTGTTCGAAGGACTCGACCCGATCGACGCGATCGGGCGTTTGATGAGCCGGGAACTGACGGCGGAGAAGGTGGGATAGCGGAACCTACAGTTCCGGTGAAGGGCTTTCCCATGCCGCGAGATGATCTGCTCCAACGTGTGGTCGTCGAATCCGGACGGTGCGGTGCCCGTCCCTGTATCCGCGGCACCCGCATCGACATCTCAATCATTCTTGATTCTCTGGTCGAGGGGCTGGACACGGCCGAAATCATCCGGGAGTACCCGGTTCTTCAGCCCGACGACGTCAAGGCGGCGATCGTGTACGCCGCGGAACTCGCCCGCGAGAACACGTGGAAGCTCCCGACAGGCTCATGAGAATCAAACTGGACGAAAACCTGTCCGGAGGGATCTTGTACGAGCTCCGCGCCCTCGGTCACGATGTTGAATCAGCTCAGACCGAGAGAATCGTCGGTGTGAACGACATCGAGGTCGCGAGAATCGCGGCATCGGAAGACCGCATCTTGTTCACGATGGACCTCGAGTTCGCCGATCTCCGCAAACACCCGCCGGGCGCGCATCCCGGGATCGTTTTGTTCCGGCCGTTCACACGTGGTCCCGGCGCAGTGCTTCGGTTCATACTCTCTTTCATGCCGCAGGTGAGCGCCTTGCCGCTTCAGGGGGCAGTGGTCGTTGTTGATCCTGGAAGAGTCCGCGTACGACAGCCGGAATCTCCGGGGTTCGAGTAATCCGCAAGAACTTGACTTTCCCCCGAGAAGCACGATGAAGAAGCAGCTTCGAACCCTCGGCGTGGGCTGTGTTGTGGCCGTTGCCTGCACCTCCCCCGCCTCCGCCTGGGACGCCCACGGCCACCGCGTGATCACCCGCCTCGCCATCGACGCGTTCATCGCCGCATCGTCCCAACCAAAGCAGCCCGATCAGCCCGCGCCCGCCCTCCCCGACTGGATCACCTCCGACCACGCACGCTCGATGATCGCCTACCAGTCTTCCGAGGCCGACCGCTACCGCGGCACGCGGTCCAACTACCTCGCCCACGAGAACAACCCCGAGCACTACCTCGACGTCGAGGACCTCGAGAGCTACGGCCTCACGCTCGACACCGTCCCGCCGCTCCGCGCCCAGTACATCGCCGCGATGGCCGTCGCACGCCACGAGCACGGCGAGAACATCCCCCCGCACAACCCGCGCCTCAACCCCTCGGGCGACCAGGAATGGCCCGGCTTCGTCGCCCACGCGATCATGGAGCACCACGCCAAGCTCACCAGCGCGATGAAGACCGTCCGCACGCTCGAGAAGCTCAACGACCCCAAGCGGGCCCCGCAGCTCGAGATGGCCCGCGCCAACGTGCTCACGCACATGGGCCACCTCTCCCACTTCGTCGGCGACACCGCCCAGCCCCTCCACACGACCAAGCACCACCACGGCTGGGTCGGCGACAACCCCAAGGGCTACACCACCGAACGCGGCATCCACGCCTACATCGACGGCCGCATCCTCGACATCCACACCCTCGACTACGCCTCGCTCAAGCCCGCCGCCAGGCCCGCCGCGACCATCGACACCGTCGATCCGTGGAAGGACGTGCTCGCGTACCTCCAGCGCTCGCACGACCAGGTCGAGCCGCTGTACGCGCTCAAGCTCTCGGGCGAGCTCGAGAAGGACACCGGCAAGGCGTTCATCACCGACCGCCTGACCGACGCCGGCGCAATGCTCGGCGCGCTCTACGCCTCCGCGTGGAAGCACTCCGACCCGACACAAAAGGAGATCGACGATTTCGTCCGCTACGACGGCGAGCTCGACGCGGAGATGGTGAAGTCAGGACCGCCCGCGCGTTGACACGCATCGAGCGCCGCTATTCGTCGGCCGGCTCCGCGAGGGAGTAGCTCGTGCTGCGGCCGCTGCCCGGGTTGCGGGCCAGGATGCCCCGCCACACAAGGTCCTGGATGTCGCGCAGCGCGGTATCCGCCGAGCACTTGGTGAACGCGGCATACTTCGAGGTGGTAAGGTGCCCCTTGAAGTTGTCGAGCAGCCGGTTGATCACCACCCGCTGCCGTTCATTCACGCCGCCGCGATTGACGGCTTGCCAGATCCGCGCCTTCTTCAGCACGCCCCCGAGCGCAACGCCCGCGCTGTCGATCGCGCGATCGAGACACCCGATGAACCATTCGAGCCAGAGGGTGATGTCCAGATCGCCGTGTTGCGACGCCTCGAGCCGGAGGTAGTACTGCCTGCGCTCGGCCTCGATCTGCGAGGACATGCTGTAAAACCGCTGCGCGGTCCCGTCGGCGCGAGCCAGCGCCATGTCCGCGATCGCCCGGGCGATCCGGCCATTGCCGTCGTCGAACGGGTGGATCGTCACGAACCAGAAGTGCGCCACCCCGGCCTTGAGCACCGGGTCGATCGTCGAAGGTGCGTTGAACCACTCGATGAACCGCTCTATCTCCGCTTCAACTCTCTCCGCGGCCGGAGCTTCGAAATGCACCGTCTCTCTGCCGATCGGGCCCGACACCACCTGCATCGGCCCGAGCTCGCCCGTGCGCCACGCGCCCACGGCGATCCGTGCCATGCCGCTCCGAGCGGTCGGGAACAGTGCCGCGTGCCACGCGAAGAGTCGCTCCCGCGTGAGCGGCTCGTTGAACTTCTGGGTGGCGTCGAGCATCATCTCGACAACGCCCTCGACATCTCGCCCGGCCGTCGGAAGACCCGCGACATCCAATCCGAGCCGGCGGGCGATCGACGACCGCACCTCGTCAGGATTCAGATGCTCACCCTCGATCGCCGAGGTCTTGACGACGTCGCTCGTCAGCGTCGTCAGCCCGGCCTCGGCGCGGAGCGCAAAGCCGAGCGACTCCATCCGCCCAAGCAGCCTCCCCTGCTTGTTGCGCATCGCCGCTAAGGGCGCGGCCAGCATCTCGCTGTCCCACACAAAGCTCGGCCAGTCTTTTCGCTCGTGGATATACCGCATAATCACCGCAAGATATGCGGCAATTATCGCTTCCATTCACCGCAAAGTCCAGTATTCGCCGCACATTTCACGGTGAATGCAAACGCCATGATCCGATGCAAGAGGGAGGTAAGGCCTCGTCAATCGAACGGGATCATCGGCCGAGTACCTGCGAGCATCGCTTCGATCTGCGCGCGATACGGCTCGAGGTACGAAAAGCCCAGCCGGATCGACTCACCCTTCCCATCAGTCGGCCATCGAGAGAACCGTACGGCATGCGGCCGCTCCTTTCTGTAGACGACATACGGCCAGAGTTTGGCGCTCAACTCGTCGATACGTTCAATCAGCTCAATCAGGTCTGAATCGGAGACCTGAACTATGGATGCTGGGCAAACGATGTGGTCGCGCGTCTCGCACCCCGAGCGGAGTTGGACTTCCGTCTCCGAGTACCGCTTGGCGACTTCGATGGAATCGATCGTGAGCTTTGGGAACTTCCGCGGGAGTTTCAACCGCGTCTGCTCGCCGGACAACACGCGGACAACCTGTTCGCGCAAATCGAGCTGATCCATCTCGTCAGAAAGCCACAAGCCGTCCACTGTTTTTCCATGCCGCATGGCAAACCAGCCCGCGCCCAGCGGGACGACTTCAAACCTGATCCCCGCATCGAACGGCTCATCAGATGAGCCTGGATCCCACTCATACCTCCAATAGATGTCCTCAAGATCTGCGAGGAGCCTCTTGAGCACATCGGGATTGGCATTGACCTGTTCGGCCAAAACACACAGAAACACATCTTGAAGGCACTCGCCGAACATGATCATCGCGCCATGCTCAACCGACTTTGCTTCGTCAAGTGATGAGAGTCGCATGGTCTTGGGTTCGGCTATTTGCTGACCTGCTACTCTGCCGCTTTGCTGCTCTCTCCCCCCTCCCACCCCGCCGGCTTCTCCTCCCGCGGCATCAACAGCGCCATCACGCTCATCGCCGTCCCGTAGTTCGCCGAGCGCGGGAAGATGCGGTCGTTCCACGACCCGTCATCGAGCCGCACGCTGAAGAGCAACTGCCCCAGCCGCCGCCGATACTCCGCCCGCTCGCGCTGAGGCAGCAGCTCGATCGCCTGCCCCGCGAAGTAGTGCGCGTAGTAGAAGTAGTACGGCGCGACCCCGTATGGCGCAACGTGCGTGCCCGTCTGCGCCCTCCGCTTGTCGAGCCACTCCCAGTGCACGATGAACGCATCGACCGCCCCGCGGATGCGCTCGGGGCTCGACCGCCCCGCGAGCGACAGCGCACACTCGGTACACAGCATCCGCCCCACCGACCCCGGCGTCGGCTCCGGACGGCGATCCGCCGATCCGGCGTACGACACCGACCCCGTCGCCGAGCGGCCACGCTCGAGCGTCTTCAGGCCCCGCTCCACGACCGCCGCATCGACCTCGTACCCCTGCCTCTTTGCCTCGAACAGCGTCATCAGCGTCGGCGCGGTCATGAACGGCGAGCTCGGGTTCGGCTTCTTCGCGCCCGCGGGCGTCGAGTAGTTCCACCCGCCCGACTCCGGGATCTCCGTCTTGTGGATCGCCTCCACGTACCGCACGATCGTCGCGTGCACCCTGTCCTTCAGATCCTCGGGCACCGCGCCGCGCTCCTGCATCGTCAGCAGGAACCACGCGGCGTACGTGTATCCCCAACCCCGAACGTCGTACGTTGAGTTGTGGTCGGGCACCATCGCCGGGTCGTCCGCGCCCGCGATCACGAACTCCGCTGCGCGGCGGACCGCCGCCTGCCGCGCCTCGTCCGCGTCATATCCCGGCCCCTTGAGCAGGCACATCGCCGAGATCCCCGTCC
>JAEYNG010000117.1 GCA_023412695.1 Planctomycetota bacterium
ACACTCGCGGGGGCTCGGGGATGGCGTTCGCGACCCCGTCGAACATGGCGCGGCAGGTTGCCGATGCGCTGATCGCCAAGGGCGATGTGGCGAGGTCGTCGATCGGCGCGAGCTTCCGGCATTTGCAGAACACCGGCATCGCCGAGGGCGTGCTGGTCGACTCGGTCGATGCGGACGGGCCGGCGTACGCGGCGGGGCTTCGTGCCGGGGACGTGATCCGGTCGCTGGGCGGGGAGAAGGTGAACGTGCGGTTCGCGGAGGAAATCCCGCCGCTCTTGAAGAAGATCGCGGACCAGCCGATCGGCGGCACACTCGAGATCGTGTATGACCGCGCGGGGGAGCCGGGTCAGACGGCGCGAGTCGTGACCGAGCGGCTGCGGCGGGATCGCGGCGACGAGGAGGCCTTGCGGACGTGGGGCATCACCGTGCAGCAGATCACCGAGCGCGCGGCGAAGCAGATGCGGCTGACGAGCACAAAGGGCGCGATGATCAGCTCGGTGCGTTCGGGCGGCCCCGCGGCGAACGCGGAGCCGTCGCTGGGCTGGGGCGACGTGATCGTGGCGATCGACAACAAGCCGATCGAGTCGCTGGCGGACATCGTCAAGCGGTACGAGGAGATCGACGGGCTGAAGGACAAGCCGGAGTACATACTGATCGAGTACGTCCGGAGCAACAAGAACTACGTGACGCTGATCAAGCCGAAGCCCGAGGACCGGCCCGACCCGCCGACTGAACTTCCGAAGGCGTGGATCGGCGTGGCGACGCAGCCGGTGCTGCGGAACCTCGCCGAGAAGCTGGGCCACCCGGATCAGCGCGGCTTCCGCGTCATGCGGGTGTACTCGAACACGCAGGCGGCGAAGGCGGGGCTCGAGGTCGGCGACATCGTGCTGTCGCTCAACGGCGAGAAGATGGAGCCGCGGGGAATCCAGGACGCGGGCGCGTTCAACCGCGCGGTGCGGCGGCTGGACATCGACTCGCGGGCGACGCTCAGCGTGCTCCGCGACGGCAAGGTGATGGACGTGCCCGTCGCGCTCGAGCGGACGCGGATCGAACCGCAGGAGGCGGCGCGGGCACGGAACGCGGACTTCGAGCTGGCGGTGCGGGAGATTACCTTCTTCGACCGCGAGGACTATCGCTGGGACGACACCGTCACCGGCGTTCTGGTCGAGTCCGCCGAGCCGGCGGGCTGGGCGGGGCTGGCGGGCGTGCGCGGCGGCGACCTGATCCAGAAGATCGGCGGCTACGACGTCAAGGATGTCGCTTCGTTCAAGAAGGCGATGGAGCGGATCGGGAAGGAGCAGCCGGGCCGCGTGGTGTTCGTGGTGTTCCGCGGCAGCCGGACGTATTTCCGCTTCGCCGAACCCGACTGGAAGCCGACGACCGAGGTTGAACCCAAGGAGTAGGCCGCGGGTACCACTGACGAGGGGGAGCTATCCTGAGGGTCGCGGGCGACCGGGCGTCGCCGGCGAAGAGTTGCATCCACACAAAGGGTACTGAATGAATCGTTTTCTGACCGCAGTGGCCGGGGTGGCCGTTGGGACGACCGTGATCGCCACGAGCGGGGCGGCGATGCCGGCCGGTTCGCCGGTGGCGGCGCAGGACGGCGCGGCGGCGGCGTACAAGTCGATCGTCGAGAAGGTCGGCCCGGCGATGGTGTCGATCAAAATGGTACTGAAGCTCGAGGGCATGGGCGACGAGGCACAGGACGCCGAGGTCACCGGGCTGATGATCGACCCGAAGGGGATGATCCTCGTCTCCAACACGATGATCGGCGGCATGATGAAGCAGTTCACCATCACGCCGACGAACATCCGCGTGCTGTTCGAGGACGACGACGCGGGCGCCGAGGGCATCTCGGCCAAGCTGGTCGCGCGGGACTCGGAGCTGGATCTTGCCTGGTTCCAGATCGATGACGAGAAGGCGAAGGACCGCACGTTCAAGGCGATCGAACTGGCTTCGGGCGACAAGCCCGATCTTGGCGACGCGCTGTACACGCCGCGGCGGATGGACAAGTTTTTCGACCGCATGACGTTCGTGTCGGAGGGGCGCGTGGGCGGCGTGACGAACAAGCCCAGGACGCTGGTGGTGCCCAGCGGCTTCCAGGTGGAGCCGGGCGGGCCGGTGTTCAACGCGTCCGGGCAGCTCGTGGGCGTCGGTGCGATCATCCTCCCGAGCGAGGACGACATGGACGTCAACAGTTTCCGCGAGATCTACGGCCGCACGGGGCCGCTGATCCTGCCGACGTCGGACATCCGCAGCGCGACCGAGCGTGCGAAGGAGATTGCGGCGAAGGCTCCGGCGGACGAGCCCGCGGCCGCGCCGGAATCGCCGGCGGAGAAGCCGGCCGAGCAGCCGGAAGAAGAACCGAAGCCGTAAGGCAGGGGCGATACAGCAGCGAAAAAGCCGGGCACTCCCCGGCTTTTTTCATGGTTGCAGTGGGTTTGGCTATTCGGCCGCGGAACGGGCCATCGCCAGGTCGTGGGCCCAGTCGTAGGCCTGGCCGAGCTTGGCCCAGTCGAACTCCCAGCTCCGCGCCTCGACGTGGTTGCGGAGCTGGATGCGGTCGCGGCGTTCGAGTGTGCAGAAGGCGAGCATGTGGCGGGCGAGGTCGTGCGCGGCCTCGTGGAACGTACGGCCGCGACGGTTGAGGACATAGAGCCCGCTGCCCTCGCGTCCGGCCAGGCCTGCGAGGGTTTCCTGCACGTAGCGGCCGAAGCCGGAGAGGTCGCTGGTGACGGCGGGCACACCCATCGCGAGGCACTCGAGCGGGGTGTAGCCCCACGGCTCGTACGCGCTGGGGAAGATGCCCATGTGGCAGCCGCGGACGAACTGCTCGTACTCAAGGCCCCAGAGCGGGTTGGTGGGGGTGATGAACTCGGGGTGATAGACGATCTTCACCGGGTCGTCGGCCTGGTTGAAGAGCCAGAGCTGACGGATCTTGTTGAGGACCTCGTCGTTCATGTCGTCGTCGAGCAGGTGCGTGACGACGAGGGGGAGCTGGTCGGTCTTGAAGGCGTGCTGCGTCCGGCGGAAGCGCAGGTTCCAGTATTCGCTGATCATGTCCTCGAGGACGATCTTGCGGTGGGCGGCGGCCGTGCGGAAGAGATTGTCGCCGAGCTCCTGCGTGATGTTCTGGCAGACGGAGTCGAGCTCGTTGAGCACGCCGCGCTGGTTGAGCGCGCGGGGGTGGAGGGAGCGGGTCTTTCGCTGCGTGACGATGAAGAAGACGACGTTGCGCTCGATGCCCTGGGCGCGGAGGCCTTTGAGCTCGGCGTTGAGGCGGGCGAGCGCCTCGAGGCAGAGGTCGAAACCCTTGTTGCGCGGCTCGAAGCGGCCGGAGGTGAAGAAGTACAGCGTCTTGTCGAGGTCGAACGCGTAGGACGGGAAGAAGTGTCCCATCACGAAGCGGTTGATCTTGTCCTTGAACTGCGCGTGGAAGGTCTGGAAGTCGTGCCCGACGTTGTAGTGGTCGACGTTCAGGCCGTTGGCGAGGACCATGTCGGGCTGGCGGCCGAGCAGGTGGGCGCACTCCTCGCCGGTGATCGGGGAGACGGTTGTGAACACGTCGCACGCGTGGGCGCAGGCACGCTCGATGCCGTGCTGGCACCGGATGTTGAACTTCGCGGCCTCGTGCGCATGATCGAGGAAGGGCAGGTGGTCGTAGAACCACTCGTCGCCCCAGGCCACCGTGCGGCCGAGCTGGGTCGCGTGCGTGGTGAAGACGCTCGCGACGGGGAGCGTCGGGTGCTGCCTGTTCAACAGCGGCAGCGCGACGCCGCCGAGCCACTCGTGGTAGTGCGCGATCATCCGGCGCGGGGCGGAGCGCGACGCTGGGCCGGCCTCCGCTTCGGCATCGTGCTCCCCCTCGTCTCCAGCGGCGTGCTCGACGGCCTCCGAGCCCATCCAAGCGCGTGCAGCGGCGACCATCAGGCGTCGCACGCCGTCGCCGAAGAGGATCGAGCCGTCGATCAGCCCGTCGCCCGCGGGCGACTCGATGCCGTGCTGCTCCCACAGCCGGTACTTGATCTCGTCGAGCTGCGGCCGGAGCGATTCGTGCTCGACCAGCAGCACGCGCGGCCGGCCGGGGACGAGCCAGCGGCCGTGCCGCACGATGAGGCCCTCGGCCTTGAGC
>JAEYNG010000151.1 GCA_023412695.1 Planctomycetota bacterium
GCGAAGGCGTTGACGGGCAGCCAAAGTTCCATCGCCAGCCACACCGCCAGCGCGGTCAGCACAACAACCGATGTGAACGGACCAAGACGGCGTAGCACGATCGAGACGATCGCGGGCTTCACGGCGAGCACGACCTGCTCGCCCGGCACGATGCAGCCCACCACGTCCCGCGGGAGCGTCCGGACAACCTCGGCCTGTTCGGGCGATTGGATCATGGCAAAGTGGCGTGGCCGCGACGGCGCGGCGCCGGCCGCCGACAGCCCTCCCCCGACGAACGCGCCGCACCGATCGACCGGCCGCGCCCAAACACTACACGCCCTCCAGCACACCGATGTCCGGCAGGTTCCGCCACAGGCCGTCGTAGTCAAGCCCGTAACCGACAACAAACTCGTCGGCGATGCGGAAGCCGGAATACTCGACATCCACGTGCTCGTCGCGCCCCGCGGGCTTGTCCTTGCTGAGCAGCACCGCCACGCGCAACGACGCCGGCCGCTGGGCCTCGATCATTCTGCGAAGCAGCCCGAGCGTGCGGCCGGAATCAAGAATGTCGTCGACGATCAGCACATGCCGCCCGGCGAGGTCCGTCGGCACCGCCCCTTGGATTGTCGCGCCCTGCGAGGTCGTCGCCGTACCGGGGTAGCTCGCGATCGTCACCGGCCGGATCGACATCTGCACCGGCATGTGCCGGATGAGGTCCGCCACGAACACCAGCGAGCCGGTGAGGATCGGGATCAGCACGACCCGCGGCTCGACACCGGGCGCACCCGCTCCGGAGGCAAGGAAGTCCGCCGCGATCTCGCGGCCCATTTCCGCAACACGTGCCGCGATTTGGTCGCGGGTGATGAGAACCCGGGCGATGTGCATGGCGGTCACGATACCACGGGTTTCGTCGCCCCGCAGGGTGGGGGAATCCGGCGCGGGGGGCTAAGCTTGGGCGGACTTTTTGCAACGGAGCCCCGCATGCCCATCCGGACCGTCTACAAGGCCCAGATCGAGCACCTCCAGATCCTCGACGAGGAGGGAGTGCTCGATGAGAAACTGGCGAAGGACACGCTCACCGACGAGCAGGTCCTGTTCGCTTACGAGTTCATGGTGCTCTGCCGCACCTACGACGAAGTGGCGTTCAAGCTGCAGCGCTCCGGCCGCATGGGCACCTACCCGCAGAACAAGGGCCAAGAGGCCGCCGCGATCGGCTCCGGCATGGCCGCCGTCAAAGGCCGGGACTTCCTCGTCCCGTGCTACCGCGAGAACGCGGCCCTGTTCCTCCACGGCCTGCCGATGGAGAAGATCCTGCTGCACTGGATGGGCGATGAGCGGGGGAACCAGATCCCCGAGGGCGTGAACATGACGCCGCTGTCGATCCCCATCGGCACGCAGATGCTCCACGCCACGGGCATCGCCTGGGCGTACAAGATGCGCAAGGAAGACCGCTGCGTCATCACGTATTTCGGCGACGGCGCGACGAGCGAGGGCGACTTCCACGAGGCGATGAACTTCGCGACGGTCTTCAACGTGCCGTGCGTGTTCTTCTGCCAGAACAACCAATGGGCGATCTCCGTGCCGCGAGAGAGCCAGATGGCCAGCGAGACAGTGGCACAGAAGGCCCTCGCCTACGGCGCGCACTGCATCCAGGTGGACGGCAACGACCTGTTCGCGGTTTACAAGGCGAGCCGCGATGCCATCGACCGGGCCCGCGCGGGCGGCGGCGTAACGCTAATCGAGGCGATCACGTATCGCCTTGCGGACCACACCACCGCCGACGATGCCCGCCGCTACCGCGACGAGGAAGAGGTCGCAAGCTGGCGCGGCAAGGACCCGCTGATCCGCCTGCGGAAGTACCTCGAGCGCAAGGGCCTGTGGGACGACGCGAAGCAGGCCGCGCACGAGGAGAAGTGCAAGGCCCAGGTAGCGGAGATCGTCAAGAACGCCGAGGGCATTGAGAAGCCGACCAACGACGACATCTTCGACCACACGTTCGGCACCGAGCTGCCCCCGGAGCTTCAGCGCCAGAAGGCGACGATGCGCACGACGAGCCTCGGGCAGGACCCGAGCCAGGCGGGGCTGTGCGGTGAGAGGCAGAACGCATGATCCCGGCTGAAGGCCGGTTCGAATGGGACGATGCCAAGGAGCTTGCCAACCGCCGGAAACATGGCGTTTCATTCGAAGAAGCGAAACTCGTCTTCTACGACTCCTTTGCGATCCGGGCCTATGACGCCGAGCATTCGATCGACGAAGACCGCTACGTCATCATCGGCCTCTCCCAACGGCTTCGAGTTCTCTACGTTGTGCATGCCGAAGAGTCGAACGGAATCGTGAGAATCATCAGCGCCCGCCGCGCAACCCGCACTGAACAAGACCTTTATGAAGAAGGCCTCCCGAAAAACACCCGCTAAACGATCAACTGGGGTCGATTGGTCCAAGGCGACACGCAATCCCTACGCCGGCTGGCTTGCGGATCGCCATTGGCATGTTCGGCTGGACGCCGACCTTGTCGACCTGCTCACTGCGACTGGCGATCCGAGGGAGCGGCTGCTTGGTCTGGCGAACAGGCCCAAGCGTCGGGAACGCATGGTCATGGTCATTCCGATGACTGACAAGGAGTACAAGGCCGCGAAGCCTCTGCTTGATCGCATTGGCGCGGTTGTCGAGTACGTCCCCCCACACCCCAACGCGAAGCTGGCCGAGCGCGCTGAGCAGCCGCGGCGGCGAAAGGCGGGCTGATGCGATGATCCGAGTGCTGCTCATCATTTCAATGTGCCTTGCACAAGCAGCCCTCTGCGGCTGCGCGGTCACCCCGCGTGAGGACAAGGGGACTGCGACTGCTCGCACCCCAGACCCCGTTCTGATTGTGGATGAGAGCACCAAGGCGGTATTCTCGAATGAAGACGCTTCATCCGACTTTCCGGTCCTCAACGCATTGACAGCCCAGCTACCCGAGCCCCTCTCAGAGGACTGGATTCGCCAAGACGCCGATGGTGCAGAGAAGCTGCTCGTTTATCCGGCGTTCGACGACACCGGATCGTCGGTGCCGGTGCGGATGAAGATGGTGATGACGAACCGTCCGGGCGGCGGGATCAGGTGCCGGCTTTTTTACCTTGATGCCGTTCCCGCGGTGACTGCGAAGCTCTATGAGCTTGCGGCGAATGCCCGGTGATTTGTTCCAGTTGATAGTTGTCCTCATTGGTACCACATCATGGCTAACCTCACACTCGTCCAAGCCATCAACCTCGCCCTCACCCAGGAAATGGAGGCCGACCCGCGCGTCTGCTGCCTGGGTGAAGATGTCGGCAAGAACGGCGGCGTCTTCCGCGTCACCGAGGGGCTGCAGGCCCGCTTCGGCCCTGATCGCGTGATCGATACCCCGCTCGCCGAGTCGGGCATCATGGGCACTGCCATCGGCCTCGCGATGGCCGGCATGCGCCCGATCCCCGAGATCCAGTTCGAGGGCTTCCTCGGCCCCGCGTACGACCAGCTCGTGAACCACGCCGCCCGCTACCGCACACGCACCCGCGGCGCGATCACCGTGCCGATGGTTGTCCGCGTGCCCGTCGGCGGCGGCATCCACGCGCCCGAACTGCACTCCGACTCGCCCGAGGCGATCTACGCGCACACGCCGGGTCTGAAGGTCGTCATGCCCAGCACGCCGTACGACGCCAAGGGCCTGCTCATCTCCGCCATCCGCGACCCGGACCCCGTGGTGTTCTTCGAGCCCAAGCGCATCTACCGCGCGTTCCGCGAGGAGGTGCCCGAGGACGAGTACACCGTCCCCATCGGCAAGGCCAAGGTCGTGAGCGAGGGCACGGACCTCACTGTGATCTCCTGGGGCGCGAGCGTTACGCTCTGCCTCGAGGCGCTCGACAGCCTGCCCGAGGACATCTCCGCCGAACTCATCGACCTGCGCACGATCTACCCGATCGACGAGGACACGATCGCGCAGAGCGTCGAGAAGACCGGCCGCTGCGTGGTCGTGCACGAGGCCCCCAAGACCTGCGGCATGGGCGCAGAGATCGCGACGATCATCCAGGAGAAGTGCTTCCTGCACCTCGAAGCGCCCGTGCAACGCGTCGCCGGCTTCGACACGGTGATGCCGTACTACAAGCTCGAGCTCGAATACCTCCCGGACGCGAAGCGCATCGCCGAGGCGATCGGGCAGGTGATGGCGTACTGATTACGATGCAGCAATCCCCGCGACGCCGGGGCTGAGCTGCTCTGGGCGAAGCCCCGGGTTGATGGCGGCTAATCAACGAGGCACACGATGTCCACGAGGCTCGCTCAAAGCAATCTGTCCGGCGGCGCAGCGCATGCGATCGCCGAGGAACTTCCCAAGCCCGAGGGCCAGACGCAGACCGTGCTGTGGGCTGTGCTCGGTGTGGTGCTGCTAATGGTCGTGTTTGGGTTTGTGATCAAGATGAAGATGGATGGAGACCGGTAATCGTGATCGATCCGGAATCTCGCCACTCTGCTCTGACCGACCATCAGCTCACATGCCCCACCAATCCCGGGCCCGGTCGCACCATCACCGGCTTCGTGTACGCCGTCTGGAACCCCATCCGCCGCACGTTCCGCTCCGTCCCCGCGCCGGGGCGCGAGCCGATCGTCGCCACCCTCGCCCCGCGTTCCGCGGCGTGGTTCAGCCTCGCCGCGATCAGCGCCTGCTGCACGCCCCGCCGCCGGAACTCCGGCAGCACGCTCAGCCCGAAGAGCGCACAAACGTGTTCATGCATCCCCATGCCCCCCGCTCCCGCGCACCGGCCGTCGAGCAACGCCATCATCGCGACCGTCCGTGGGTGTCGAACAACGCTCAGCGACACCTCCACATGCTCGGGCTCCAACTCCGTCTGACCCGGCGGTAGGAACCCCGAGCTGCACACCCGGACATACTCGAGCGACTCCGCCTCGTTCGCCGGGTCCACAATCTTGACCTTCAAACCCGCGGGCGGGTCAACCACCGGACGCACACGCTCACCCGGCGCGATCTCTCTAAACAGCACGTTCTCGAACGCCCGCACCCGGAACCGCAGATTCTCCAGCGTGCGGATCAGCGAGTCGTCCGCCATCGGGCACAGCTCGATCCGCGGCTCGATCCCCGCCTCCTCATACCATGCCGCGAGCGACGAAATCTCCTCCTCCTGCACCGGCCCCGACATCCCCAGGCCGTTCGCGTTGTTAAGCCACGAACCCTTCGGCCCGCGCCCGGCCACACCACCCGCCACCTGCCGAGACTCCGGCGCCAGCTCGGCCAGCGCCTCGGCCTGCCGCCCCTCCTCAAGCCTCGCGATTTCCAGCATGTCCATGCGGGGGTGCTCCCGGGGTGAGGAATCCGTTGTTCGCGGATAGACTAGGGCCCCCGGATTCCCGTCGGGCCCGGCCCCCAGTTTCAGTTGCAGCGAGACGATCAATGGCGCACGCAAAGTCCACCGACCCGAATGTGTTCATCCTCCCCGACCTTGGCGAGGGTGTGCACGAGGCCGAACTGATCAAGTGGCGTGTCAAGGTGGGCGACACCGTCGCCGAGCACGACATCCTCGCCGAGATGGAAACCGACAAGGCCCTTGTCGAGGTCCCCAGCCCGCGCGCCGGCACAATCAAGCAGCTCCATGGCTCGGAGGGCGAAGTCCTCCACGTCGGGAATGCCCTTGTGACCTATGAAGGCACTGGCGGATCCACGGCCGCGCCCGAGCCCAAGCCCGCCAAGACCGGGGGGTCTGGCGCGCAAAATGGCTCGCACCACGCCAAGCAGCCCGAGTCTGAAGCCCCCGCCGCACGGGTGGACGATGGCACAGTGGTCGGCAAGATGTCCGGTGCCATCGGCGGCGTCTCCGCCGAGCCAGGGAAAGTCCTGGCGACCCCCGCCGTCCGCCGCCTCGCCCGCGACCTCGGCATTGACATCACCACCTGCACCGGCACCGGCATCGCCGGCCGTGTCACGGAGAAGGACGTCCGCGCCGCAGCCTCGGGCGGGGGCCGTCCGGCCGCGAAGTCCCCGCCCCGCGGCCTCCCGGACGTCGCCCCGATGGACCGCAGCGAGCCCCACTCCCGCGTCGTCGAGGCTCCACGTTCCACAACCGCCCCCGCCCCGGCCCGGCGCGAGGTCGCCAGCTTTCCCTCCGGAGAATCTTCCGTCCGCGTGCCGTTCCGCGGCGTGCGCCGCACGATCGCCAACCGCCTGCGCGAGAGCGTCAACCAGGCCGTCCACTTCAATGTCATGGACGAGGCCGACGTTTCCACGCTCGACGGCCTCCGTAAGAAGCTTGCCGCCGCCAGCGGCGAGAAGCTCTCATTCCTCCCGTTCGTCGCCGCCGCGGTCTGCCGCGTCCTCACCGACGCCCGCTTCCGCGCCATGAACGCGACCGTGGACGAGAAGCCGTCCGACGCCAACTACGACGCCGCGATCGTCCAGCACCGCGCGGTGCACCTGGGCATCGCCACCGACACCGAAAGCGGCCTGATGGTCCCGGTCATCCGCGACTGCGATGCGCTCGGCGTGCTCGAGATCGGCCGCCACATCGCCCACGTCGCCGAGGCTGCCCGCAACCGCTCCGCCTCGCGCGAGCAGCTCATGGGCTCGACGTTCACGATCAGTAACGTCGGCTCGCACGCGGGCCGCTTCGCGACACCGATCATCAACTACCCCGAGGTAGGCATCCTCGCCGTCGGACGCGGCCGCCCCGCGCCGGTCGTCCGCAACGGCGGCATTTTCGTCGGCAACCTTCTTCCGCTCAGCCTCGCCTGCGACCATCGCGTCGTGGACGGCGCGACCGCGGCCCTCGCCCTCGCGGAGATTGTGCGGCTCCTCCAGGAGCCCGAGCAGCTTCTCGGCCCGGCCCGCGCCTGACAACACCGCCGGGCGAACGGACCTCTTCAATGCCCGCACTCGTCTGGCTCCGCGCCGATCTCCGCACCCATGACAACCGCGCGCTCGCCGCGGCGTGCGCTGCCTCCACCTCCGGCGTCGTCGCCGTCTTCCTGCTCGCGCCCGCGCAGTGGAAGCAGCACGATTGGAGCGGCGTCAAGGTCCGCTTCATCCTGCGGACGCTCCGCGAGCTCTCCGCCGCGCTCGCGGGGCTCAACATCCCCCTGCTCGTCGAACGTGCCGATTCCTTCGCCGACGCCCCCGAGGTCCTCGCCCGCCTCGCCGCGAATCACCGCTGCATCTCGCTCCACTTCGCGCGCGAATACGAGGTCAACGAGCAGCGCCGCGACGCCGCTGTCAGCGCCCGCTTTGCACAGGACAATATCCCTGTCCACCCGATCGACGACCAGTGCATCCTTGAGCCCGGCTCTGTCCGCACGGGCGAGGACCGCTTCTACACCGTCTTCACCCCGTTCAAGAAGGCGTGGTTCCGCATCGTCGAGGACCGCGCGATGGTCCCGCCGCTGGCAGCGCCGAGTCCCCAACCCAGGTTGAGCATCTCATCCTCTGAGATACCCGACACATTCGCGGGGTTTGAGACGACCGTCCCCGACAACCTTTGGCCCGCCGGCGAACAAGCCGCGCTCAAGCGCCTCGCCGACTTCTCCGGCAAGCCCCTCGCCCACTACAAACACGACCGCGTCCTCCCCGCACTCGACGGCACAAGCAGGCTCTCGTCCTATCTCGCCATCGGCGCCCTCTCCCCGCGGACGTGCCTGCACGCCGCGATCGAAGCCAACGACGGCAAGCTCGACAACCCAAAGCCCAACCGCGCCGGCCAATCGACTTGGATCAGTGAGCTCGTCTGGCGCGAGTTCTACAAGCACATCCTCGCCGGCTTCCCTCGCGTCTCGATGGGCCGCGCGTTCAAGCCCGCCACAGACCGCATCGAGTGGTCGGCCAACCGCGATCACTTCGACGCCTGGCGCGATGGCCGCACCGGCGTCCCCATCGTGGATGCCGGCATGCGACAGCTCCGCGAAACCGGCTGGATGCACAACCGCGTCCGCATGATCACCGCCATGTACCTTGCCAAGAACCTGTTCCTTCCCTGGCGATGGGGTGAACAACACTTCATGCAGCACCTGATCGACGGAGACCTCGCGCTGAACAACGGCGGCTGGCAGTGGTCCGCCTCAACCGGCACCGATGCCGCGCCGTACTTCCGCATCTTCAATCCGGTCAGCCAGTCGCGCAGGTTTGACCCGTCGGGCGACTACATCCGCCGGTTTGTCCCGGAGTTGGCTGCGCTGGAAGGTGGCCCCGACGGTCCGATCCACGACCCCTCGACCCTGCCGCCGCTGGCACGCGCGGCGGTCGCCTATCCGGATCCCGTCATCGATCGCGCCGGCGTCCGCGGCCGCGTGCTCTCTGCATTTAAAGCGGTTCAGACTTGAACCGCTCAGCCTCCCCCGCCGTTATGA
>JAEYNG010000215.1 GCA_023412695.1 Planctomycetota bacterium
ATTACGCGCCCGCTCCCCCGCCCACCCACGCCTTCCCGGCCCCGGCGCCGCCATCTCACCGCGCCGTTGCGGCCTGACGCCGCCATCCCCGATTCGCGGCAATGAACGGTGATTCACCGGCTGTTCAGTGCGCGCTCATCGCGCTGCGCCACCGTTGTCTCATGCCCGGACGATCCAAACACAACGGCAAGCACAGCGCCAAGCTGCACGGGACCGCCAACAAGGGCCGCGCCGCGCAGACGCACGAAGAAGGAGAAGGCATGCAGCTTCCGCCGACTTCCGACCGTGTCGCGATGGTCACCGGCGATGACATCAACGAGCGCATCCGCCGCCAGACGCACCGCAGCGTGATGTACTACGCGCAGCACCCCGACGAGATCGAATCCCGCCTCGCCGAGCTCGACCGCGAATGGGACATCGAGCGCACGCTCGAAGTGAACATGTCCACCGTCGCCCTCACCGGCCTCGTCCTCGCAGCGACCGTCAACCGCAAGTGGCTCCTCCTCCCCGCCACCGTGCTCGGCTTCTTCATGCAGCACGCGCTCCAGGGCTGGTGCCCACCCCTCCCGGTCCTCCGCCGCCTCGGCGTCCGCACGAGCAAGGAGATCGCCGCCGAGCGCAACGCGCTCAAGATCATCCGCGGCGACTACGCCTCCGCAAAGCGCAAGGGCGGCGGCCCCGACACCGGCCGCATCTTCGACGAAGCCTGGGGCTGATCAAGCGATCCGTGTCGCCGCCGGGAACAGCATCCGCCACACGAAATACACCGGCACCCCCGCCGCCAGCACGAGCAGCCACATCCCCGTTGTTTGCGGGTCGTCATAGATCGACAGCCCCGTCATCGCCGCGCTCGACAGCACGAACACCGCCGGGACATACGGAAACCCCGGCGTGCGGAACACCGGCGCGCCCAGCCCCGCGTCACGCCTGCGGATCACAAACAGCGACACCGCGCCAAGGCCGTAGAAGATCCACATCGTAAAGACGAAGCTCTCCGCCAGCCGGCCGAAGTCCCGCAGCAGCAGCACCGCCGTGCAGGACAGCACGAGCTGCGTGACCAGCGCGACCACCGGCGTCTCGAACGTCGGGCTCACCCGCCCCAAAAACCGGAACAACAGCCCGTCCCGAGCCTGCGCAAACGTCACCCGCGCACCCGTCATGACGCTCGCGTGCGACGAGCCGAGCGTCGAGAGGATCACCAGCACCAGGATCGCCGTCGAGCCCACCGTCCCCAGCAGCTTCCCGAGTAGCAGCGGCGCAACCGTGTCGGTCGCCCGCATCTCTTCGAGCGGCACATGCCATAGGTATACCGCGTTCGCCAGCACGTACAGCCCGATCACGCTCAGCGTCCCGATGATGTACACCCGCGGCAGCGTCCGCGACGGGGTCTTCACCTCGCCCGCGATCGCCCCGACGTCCGCCCAGCCGTCGTACGTCCACATGATCGCGGCCATGACCGGCACGATCGCCGCCAGCAGCGGCCTGGGCGCGGCCGTCCGGCCGAACGGCACGCCCGCCCCCGCGCCCGGGGCAAACACCTCGCGCAGCGCGGCGAGCACGCCGATCACGATGATCCCCGTGATCGCCGCGTACTTCAGCGACGTCAGCGCGATCGCGAACCTCGCGCTGCCGCGCACGCCCAGCACGTTGATCAGCGTCAGCAGGCACAGCGCGCCGCACGTCAGCAGCGGCGCATCCAGCAGGATCACCGTCTCCTCCCCGTTCCATGCAGTCGCAGCGTCCGACAGCAGCTGGTTGAAGTGCTCGGCGAAGACAATCGCGATCCCGCCCGCCGCGGCCGGCTTGGTGATGAGCATGTACGTCCAGCCGAACACGAACGCCGGGCACGGCCCGAACCCCTCGCGCAGGAAAACATACACCCCGCCGCACTGCGGGAACCGCACCGCGAGCTCCGCGAACGTCAACGCGCCGCACAGCGCGACCAGCCCGCCGACCAGCCACAGCAGCAGGATGAGCCACGGGTCGCCCAGGTTCTGCGCAATCGTCGAGGGCGTGCGGAAGATCCCGCTGCCGATCACCACCCCGACCAGGATCGCGATCGCGCCCCAGAACCCGACCTTCCGCGGCAGGTCGAGCAGCGCGGGCGGCGTCTCGCCGGAAGAGAGCGACGCGACGGTGTCGGAGTTCGTGGTCATGCGCCGTCAGCGTATCGGCACCTCGCCGGTTTCGGGAACATGCGCTTGGCGCGGGCCAATGACACGGTGATCGTATCGGACGAGCCGCCGTGCGCGGCGGAGTTCGACGGAACGCCCGGGATCACCGTGCCGGACATCTTCGCATTCCTGAGCCTGTGGTTCGCCGGGTGCCCGTGATGGCCCGGGCCGGGCCTACATGATGACCAACTGTTGCTCGGCGCACACGGCCGGCGTGAAGGTCCCGTCCTTCAGGAGGACATGCGCCAGGACGCTGAACGTGCCGCGCGGCCAGTGGGCTTCGACCATGACGTCGCGGCCGCCAATGCTCGAGAGAACGTCTCCCGGATCAATGACGCCGTTGTGATTCGTGTCCAGGTAGAAGCGGACATGCCGGAACGAGCGCGGACCCTCGCCAACGAGGTAGGTCGGGTCCATGACGCCGGCGCGGTGCCGCACATAGTCGCCGGTTGTCACAATCTGGACGGCGAGATTCCGGCCGCGGAACGCCCGGACATTCTCGAGGTACACGTGCGGAGACTGGTTGTCGAATCGGTACATCCGAAGGATGTTGCCCTTGACATCGAAGTACTCGGGCAGGCCCTCGCCGGTGAGGTCGCTCGCGAGAGAAGCGTCAAGAGTTGAGCGGCGGTATGTAAAGGAGCGGTCGTCGTTCAGCACGAATCGGAGGACAGGAGTCCTGGAGGGCTGACTCGGCCCGGGCGCGGGGTTCTCAGGCCAGGTCATCTGGATTTCAAAGGCACCGGAGGGACCGCGGACGAAACGAGCTGATCCTACGCTGTTGCCGTAGAAGTGCGTGCTTTCGAGCAATACCTCGGGAAGGTGAAAGCCGCCCGCTCCGTCACCCCGATGCAGCTTGATCTCGTGGGAACCAGCGATCAGCAGGTCGGGCGCGCCGTCCAGATCAACGTCCTCGAAAAGGACGAGCTGCTCGAAGTCAACAAGCGGAACAGGAACGATCGTGAACGTCTCGAACTCGCCCGGGGCCGACTGCGCCGCGATCTCGATGGTCGATTCCCCGGGCGTCTCCTCCGAGAGCCGCATGATCAGGAGCTCGGATGTTCCGTCGCCGTCAACATCCGTGATCGACGGCGAGGGGATCTGGCCGAGGTCCCGCCGCAGAACGAGTTGGCCGTTCTCGAACGAGTACGTCCGCACAAGTGAGTCGGCCGTAAAGGGGACGTGGTCTGAGAACAGCAGGAGGTCCGGCGCATCTGCATAGTGAAGCGTGCCGATGCCGGGGCCGGTGCCGAATCTTGCCATGCCCGCCGGACGGAAACGGTTGGTCTGCTCGTCAAGAGAGAAGACGGCCAGTTTGGACCGACCGCTCATCTTGCCCGGCCCGGCCGCGAGTAGCTCCGGCACGCCGTCGCCGTCCAGGTCGGCCGTCAAGAAAGAAGTGATCGGAGTGGCGGAGCGCCGGAACCGAGCCGGGGCGAAGTTCCCGTCGCCATCGTTGAGCAGAAGCGCGATCCGGCGCGGACCGGTTCCGGCCGTCGCAACCACGACGTCGTCGTCGCCATCGCCATCGAAGTCCGCGGTTAAGACGGCCGCGATCGCAGCGCCCGACTCGAATACGACAGAAGATGCCCCGGATGCGTCCAGAAGAACGCGGTTCTCGAGCCTGTCGAGCTGGAAGCCGCCGGGGCTGGCCGCGTGTGTAGACGGCATAAGAATCGACTCCGTGTTCGCTGTTATGCAGTGAGGTACGCCTGTCGCAGTTCCTTCGGTAAGCCTGCTCTGGACGCGTTCATACGATAGTCAGGGGGAGCGCGGAGCATGCGGCCCCGCTCCAGTTGCCTTCGGTGTCGCGTGCCTGGGCGAGGACGTGGAACGTACCTCGCGGCCAATGAGAGCGGACGCGTGTAACCACAGACGTATGAGGGCGGGCGGCCATGCGCAGGTCGTCCGCGTCAATCGTGCCGTTTCCATTGACGTCGAGGTAGAAACGTACGAGAGTAATGCTCTCGACCAGAGTATTGTGGTAGATCACAGCCTCAGGATCGGATGCCAGGGCGTTGAGGGATACGAAGCTCCCGGTTGTCACGGTCCGTTGTGTCAGCCCGCCATCGATGAGTACTTCGGCCACAAACGGCTTCTGGTTCGTGCCATCGAAGGTGTACACCCGCAGGCGTCGGTCGGGGACCGGGTCGTGGAACCGCGTCGAAAGCAGGACGAAGTCAGGGACGGCATCCGGCGTGAGCTCCGCGACGATGTAGATCCCCTGGGCATTGGGCTGGCCCCCGATCGGGAGGAAGGCGATGCGGCTCTCGAACGCGCCGTCGTCGCTCCGCACCAGGCGTACGAGCGAGGACGACGATTCAGGACCGAGCAGATTCACCGTGTGACGGATCACCCAGATCTCGAACTCGCCGTCCGGCCCGACGCCGCTTCCGTAGAGCGAGGGGGTCGCGCGGTACGGATACACGAACTCCTGGTCAATCAGCACGTCGGCTGGATCGAAGCCCATGCCGTTGCCGGGCAGCAGGAGCACACGCTGCCGAACATCCACCAAGACCAGATCGCGGACCCCGTCATCGTTCATGTCCCCATACAGCGGGACCGAAAGCGCAGGGTCAACGCCCGTGGCGATCTCGGTTGCAGCGTTGAGAAGACCCGGTTCGGCAGGGTCCTGCTGGAACAGCAATACGCGGCGATCAGCACCCAGCTTGTCGAGAGCGAGAACGTCGAGCGAGTCATCGCCGTCAGCCTCGACAATGCGGACGCCGTGAAATGACCTGCCATTCTCGAGTTGAACCGCATGCGCCAGCTCGAGATCGATACCGTTCTGCTCGTACACCTCGAGGCGGCCCGTTTCGATGCCGGCGTCGAACTCTCCGAGGGCGACGAGCAACCGCGTGCGGCCGTCGGCGCCCGTGAGCGGCTCGAGCTGCTTGGCCCGAGCATCGAGTTGGAGCACGACGGGCACGGTCCACCGACCCTCGCCGCTCTCGAACTTCAACAAGCGCAGAAGAGAAGTCTGAGCCGGACGGTTTGTCGCAAGCGCGAGTTCCTCTCCGGGCTGGCCGTCGAAGTCCCCGGCCGCGAGGCGTCCGGCGGGCACCGCAAACCGGCGGCGGAGCACCTGAGAGAACCGCCCTTCTCCGTCATTCGCGAGGATCGACAGCACCGACTTAGGTTGGGGGTGGTCTGAGGGCGGACGGACCGCCCCGGACCAGACCGCAATGTCCTTGACACCGTCACCATCAAAGTCCACAACGATCACAGACTTGATGGGCCGCGCGGGGCTGAAGAAAATATCCGGCGAGCTCTCGCCGCTCAGGAACAATCGCGGCTCAAGTTGTTCCGTGCCCGGCTCACTCAACAGGCGAGATCGATTCCGCATGAATGTCATCCTTGGTCGATACTGCCGGGGCGTACACGGTCGGTCCGCTGCCCATGGCCAGGCGGTTGCCGCGGCGGTTCGTCGGCCGCAGAAGTTGCATGCAAGTTGAGGTGACCGCGAGCGCACTGAGACCAGCAGCTTCGCCGGCTTCTCAAGGAGACTCCCGACCGCGACGAGTCCAACGTGATGACTCGCTGGTCAGACAATCATCAGCGGCCGTTTGGAGCAGGCAATCTCCGACATCAGGCCCGTCTCGTCGATCGCCTGCGCCAGGATGGTGAACGTGCCTCGGGGCCAGTGCGCGCCGACTGTTACACGGCCTTGTCGGGTCGCGGCGAGCACGTCGCCGGCATCGATAACGCCATTGTGGTTGGTGTCGAGGAAGAAGTGCAGAGATCGAATCCCGCCAGGTTCGCCCATGAGCCTCTCAGGGTCGTCGCGTTTGGCCCTGAATGCAACTTCCTGGCCGGAGGTCACGGGACGGCGAGCGAGCCGCACCGCGACATCGCGGACCACAGGCGGGCGTGGCAGGCCGTCGAAGACGAATAGCAGGACATCGCCTTCTTGCAAGGAGCTGCGGTTGCTCAGCCAGATTACATCCGCTCTCGCATCGTCCGTGAGATGGACCATGAGATAGCGGTCCTCGCCGAAGTAGCGACGCCGACTGCCCTCTCGGATGACGAAAGTCCCGTCACCCTGTGGGATAAAGCGCAGCAACGACTGGTATCCGTTCACGGGGGCTCGAAAATGTGTGTGGACCACCTGGAGTTCGGGTTCACCGGTCGGGCCGGTCTGGAATCCCAGATCTCGAAAACTGTTCGAACCTTGGGATGGTCCCTCGAAAAGCACCTCGTGCGCCAGAAATCCGCCGTTGCCATCGCCGCGGAACAGCAGCACCGCGCCCGGAGCGGTGACGATGTCCAACTCGCCATCCAGGTCCACGTCGAACAGGAGCGCAGGACCTCCGGTGAGGCCCGGGACTACAAGCGACGTCGGGTCCTCGAACGTTCCCGACGCCATCGAGTCCGTGCTCTGGTGATAGACCAGGACCGTGGAGTTCGAGGGCTGGGAGACCATCAGAGTCACAATAAGGTCCGAGCGGCCATCGGCGTTGACATCTGCTATGCGGAATCCCCGCCACTCCGCCTGCGTGGATTCGACCGGCGTGGCCACGATCGGAAGCGCGGGGTTGCTGAACATGATCGAGTGAACAGCGGCGTCACCAGAGAGCCACTGACTCCGGACGAGGTAGAGCACGTGACTCGGCCCACTGGCGCTCGTCAGGATGGCTATGTCCTGAACAAAGCCCGGGACCGGGCGGGAGGTCGTGACCCGGAGCTTCTGCACCTCGTTGTTGAACTCGAGGCGAGCAAGTCGGCTTCGAGCGCTGTTCGCCGCGAGGCCGGCGAGCACAAGCTCATCGCGTCCATCGCCGTTGAAGTCCGCCGCGGCAAGGTGCGAAATGTGATGCGCGTATCCTGAGAATCGCGGCGACTCGAAAGTGCCATCGCCGTTCCCTTTGAGGAAGGCGAGCCGCTTTTTATCTGGGCCATTGGAAGCGATAGCCAAATCCCGATGCCCGTCGCCATCGAAGTCGCCCGCGGCGACGGTTCTCACCGACTGCTCGCTCTGAAAGATGACGGGCGGAGATAACGAAGAGTCGAGGAGCGTTCGCGGCTCGAGGTGCTCAACATGAGACCAGCGACCGAGAGGAGATGTGCGCCGCGACGCCATGCTTTGCCTCCTTTCTTATGCCATCCATACGAAACGAGGCCAGGGTGAATGCCAAGGGCATCAGACCAGCAGTGTCGCGGGCTTTTCGAGCAGGTCTTTGACGGTGGCGAGGTAGGCCGCGGCCATGGCGCCGTCGATGATCCGGTGGTCGCTGGACATGGTCATCTGCATCTCGGTGCCGATGACGAGCTTCTTCTCGCCGGTCTTCGGGTCCCTGGCGACGACGGGCTTCTCAACCGCCGCGCCGACGGCGAGGATCGCCGCGTTGGGTGGGTTGATGATGGCGGTGAAGTGCTCGACGCCGAACATGCCGAGGTTGGAGATGGTGAAGGTCGAGTCGGACATCTCCTCGAGGGAGAGGCCCTTGGCGCGGGCCTTGTCGGAGAGGCGCTTGGTGTCGGCGGAGATCTGGCGCAGGCCCATGCGGTCGGCGTTGCGGAGCGTCGCGACGACGAGGCCGCCGCCGGCGAGCGTCTCGGGGTTCACCGGGAGGGCGATGGCGACGCCGATGTTGACATCTGCGACGATGTCGATCGACGGCTGGGCGCCGTCGGCCCAGCGTGCGTTGATGAATGGGTGCTGGTGCATCGCCAGCGCGCAGGCGCGGACGAGGAAGTCGTTGACGCTGAGTTTGACGCCCTGCGAGGCGAGCTGATCGTTGAGCTGCGCGCGGAGGGCGAGCAGGGCGTCCATGCGCGCGGTGACGGTGACCTGGTAGTGGGGGATGGTCGCCTTGGATTGCACGAGGCGCTTGGCGATCGTGCCGCGCATGTTGGAGAGGGCGACCTTGCGCGCGGCGAGCATCGGCGCGGCGGGGGGCATGGCGACGCCGGGGACGGCGCCGGCGGAGAGGCCGGAGATCTTGGCGGGCTCGCGGGAACCCGCGCCCGGCGCAGAGTGCCGGGCCACCTCGGGCTGGCTCACCAACGCCGCTTCGACATCCTTGCGGATGATGCGGCCGGAGGGGCCGGTGCCCTGGATTGCGCCGAGGTCGATGCCCGATTCGCCGGCGATCTTCCGGGCGAGGGGGGAGGCGAAGACGCGCTCACCGCCGTGCTGCTGCGCGGGCTGGCGGCCGTTGGAGGCCGGGTGGGCGTCGCGGTCGTCGGACTGGCGGCGGTCCTGCACGCGCTGCTCGGCGGACTGGGCGAGGGGCGTGGCCGCGTGCGGGCCCTTGGGG
>JAEYNG010000235.1 GCA_023412695.1 Planctomycetota bacterium
CCGCCAGGCATGCGCTGGCGACGAGCCACATGCCGAGCTCGCCCGCCGACAGCCCGCCGCCGGCCGTCCCCGCGCGCACCATCGTCAGCCGCTCCGACACCTCGCCCGACAGCCCCCCGCCGCCCGACCGGCAACTGTCCTGCACGATCGCGATCACCAGGTTCGCATCGAACGGCCGCAGGCCCATCCGGTTCGCCAGCCGCACCAGGTTCCGCCGGCGCTCGGGCGCGAGCACCCCCGCCGACGGTGCGCCCGACAGCCCGATCTCCTTGGCTACCTGCACCGCCAGCACCCACCTCGCGTCCATCGCCGACAGCGTCGCCGCCGAGCGGTTCTCACGAGCAACCACTTCCTCGCGTGCCCCCTCGCCGCCCCCGCGGCCGTTGCGTGAACGCGACAACCGTCCCACGCCGCCCTCATCGGCGTGGACCAGACGCAACACGGGTTGGGCGGAACCTTGCCGCATCGTCATGCCAACGGTAGTGGGCAACCGCCGTGCCGCCGGCTGGCGGACCCCGGATCCGACTGCCGATCTATGGCCCGTCCCCGAATAAACGGACTTCCATGGCATCCGATCAAAACCCTGCTATACTGACGATCACCGGTGAGACCGTGATCGAGTGCCCGGGAACCCCTGACGAGGTGATCCAGCAGCTCGACACCGCGGCACGGCGTGGCAAGCTGCCAGGATTCACCCCAGTTCAGGGCAATCTCGCGCGCAAGTTTTCCATGGCCGACTTCGGCTCCCCGTTCGAGTCGTGCTTGGATGGCGAGATCATCCCCACTTCCAGCGGTTCCAAGATCCGCCTCGCCGCGCCCCGCCTCAAACCCCTTTTCCCGTGGGTCTTCGCGTTGCTCCTCGCGGCGACCGTCTGGCCCGGCTCGTGGCTGACCGACTCGATGATCCGGACCTACTGGGACTGGTACTCCGCCCGCCCGGATTGGGTGACCTATGCCTGGTACATCCCGCTCACCCTTCCGTTCTGCCCCTTCGCCATGCGGTCCGCCCTGAAAAAGTCCCGCGCGGGCGCGGCGGCCGAGATGCCTGACCTCATCCAGAAGATCTCGGCGGCCTCGGGCGGCCGAATCGTTCCGGGCGATCCCTGAACAACCCACGACCGGCCGCGGCGTTGTACGATGCCGCCGGTACAAGGGCTACTTCAGGAGAATGAAACGATGCTCAAAGGCGTGATTCGGGCGGCGGGCGGTTTGGCGGTCCTCGCGGGCGCGATGCTCATGGCGGGCGCGGCGCGCCAGCCGGGCGACGTGATCAAGATCGGGCACTACGGCTCGATGACCGGCAAGGAGGCTACCTTCGGCCAGTCCACCGACAACGGCATCAAGCTCGCTGTCAAGGAGATCAACGACGCGGGCGGGATCAACGGCCGGATGCTCGAGGTCATCACCTACGACACCAAGGGCGAGTCCAAGGAAGCCGGCAACGCGGTCACACGCCTGATCACCAGCGACAAGGTCGCGGCGGTCCTCGGCGAGGTCGCCAGTTCGCTCTCCCTCGCCGGCGGCGCGGTCTGCCAGGAGCGCGGCGTCCCGATGGTGACCCCCAGCAGCACCAACCCCGGCGTCACCCGCGGCCGGAACATGGTTTTCCGCGTCTGCTTCATCGACCCGTTCCAGGGGTTCGCGGTCGCGAAGTTCACGCGTGAGAACCTCAAGCTGGACAAGGCCGCCGTCCTGTACGACCAGGCCCAGGCCTACTCCAAGGGCCTGCGCGACGAGTACAAGAAGCACTTCGAGGCCATGGGCGGCAAGATTGTCGCTGACCAGGCCTACTCCTCCGGCGATCAGGACTTCTCTGCCCAGCTCAGCACGATCAAGGCCTCGGGCGCGCAGGCGATCTTTGTCCCCGGCTACTACACCGAGGCCGGCAACATCGCCCTGCAGGCCCGCAAGCTCGGCATCACCGCCCCGCTGCTCGGGGGCGACGGGTGGGACTCCGAGCAGCTCGCCGCAATCGGCAAGGACGCGATCGAGGGGTGCTATTACTCGAACCACTATGCGGCCGATCAGCCCTCCGAGCAGGTGCAGAACTTTGTGACCAAGTACCGCGAGGCCTACAGCGGGCAGACGCCCGATGGTCTGGCCGCGCTGGGTTACGACGCCGCGAAGGTGCTCGCCGAGGCGATGAAGCGGGCGCCGAGCCTTTCGGGCAAGGACCTTCAGAAGGCCCTCGCGGCGACGCAGGACTTTCACGGCGTGACGGGCGTGATCTCGATGGACAAGAACCGTGACGCCAAAAAGGCCGCGGTGATCGTGCAGATGCGTGGCGGGAAGCCCGTCTACGTGGCGACCGTGAATCCTGAGTGAGTGTTGGGACTGGAACATCCGGTCAACTTGCTGTAACCTCCAGCCCCCCACGTACCTGCGTGGGGGGCTGTCGTTCCAAAGACGCTCACGATCTGTCGTTCCCTGACCCATCCGTCCACTGATGGACCAGTTTCTTCAAACCCTGATGGATGGTCTCGCCGTCGGGAGCCTGTACGCGCTCATCGCGCTGGGCTACACGATGGTGTACGGCATCCTCAAGTTCATCAACTTCGCTCACAGCGACGTGTTTGTGCTCGGTGCGTGGGTGTCGTTCTCGATCGCCATGGCGACCGGGTTCGGCGATGCCGAGCCGCTCACCGACGGCATCCAGCTCGCACCGATCGCGGCGTGGGTGTGGTGGACCGCCGGGGGCGTGAGCATCATCGCGGTGTTGCTGACGCTCTACGAGCGGGTCATCCAGCCGCGGATGCTCTTCCTGCCGCAATCCCGCGCGGGGGTGCCGACGGCGGTCGCGGCGTGCTGGGCGTGGTCGCTGCTGCTGCTGGTCCTCCTGACGCGGAGCGTGAACGCCTCGCCGTCGCTGTCGTTCCTCGCCGGCGGGCTGATCCTCATCACGGCGATGGGCACGTGTGGGCTGGTCGGCTTCTCGCTCGAGCGGCTAGCGTACAAGCCCCTTCGCAATGCGCCACGCCTCAACGTGCTCATCACCGCGATCGGCGTGTCCCTCTTCCTGCAGAACATCGGGCAGCTCAACTGGGTCTTCGGCACGCGGCCGCAGGGCATGCCGACGCTGCTCGAGGACCGGGTGCTGAACCGGTCGATCGTCGGCGAGGGTCAGGCGACACTCGTGGCCGACGGCTTCGGCGTCACGCTCGATCAGCCCATCACGCTGGAGGAGAACCACTCCTACCGCCTCGAGGCATTCAACCAGGACGCTCGTGTCGCGCGAGTCGGCATCGCCAACCCTGCCGGCACATACCCGCCGGGCGAGCAGATCACGATCAGCCCGCCGATCACGACGAACGCGAGCGCATTGTCGTACAAACTTATCCGGTCGCCGAACGTGCCGATCCGACTCGTGGACGTCGTCGGCGCGGGCACGGCGGTGCTGCTGATGATCGTGCTCGACTGGCTGGTCTTCCGGACGCGGATCGGCCGCGCGATGCGCGCCGTGTCGTTCAGCCCGGCCAACGCCGCGATCATGGGCATCAACGTTGACCGCGTGATCTCGTTCACGTTCGTGATCGGGGCGTCTCTCGCCGCCGCGGCCGGGTTCCTCTACAGCCAGAAGTACACCGGCCTTGGCCAGACCGCGTCGCCGACGTGGGTGCTCCTCGGGCTCAAGGCCTTTGTCGCGGCGGTGGTCGGCGGGATCGGCAACATCCGCGGGGCGATGCTCGGCGGGATCCTCATCGGCCTCATCGAGTTCTTTGCGCGTGCCTACCTGCCGCAGGGCCCCGAGCTCTGCGACGTGATCGTGTTCGGATTGCTCATCGTCGTCCTGCTCTTCCGTCCCGGCGGCCTGCTCGGCAGCGTCGCAACGGAAAAGGTCTAGCCTCGGTTTCGTTCGCATGCTTTAACTATGACCGCACCCGCGTCCAACATGCAGGCCCGCGCCAGGGCCCTCAAGCCCGGCACCTTCGCCGCGCTCGTGGGCTCGCTCTGGCCCGTCGCGGCGTGGCTGCTGATCGCGGTCCTTCTCCAGATGTTCGTGCGGCCGATGATGGAGCCGTTTCACGCGAAGATGCTGCTGGACATCGGCACGAGCGTCATCCTTGCGGTGTCGCTGACGATGGTGAACGGCTTCACCGGCCAGTTCTCGATCGGGCACGCCGCGTTCATGGCCGTCGGGGCGTACATCGCCGCGTCGATCGTCTATTACGGCTCGTTCCGGCTCTACGGCGATGCGGACATGCGCGGCGGGGTGCTCAGCGGCATGGTCTCGGACCGCGAGGGCGTCGGCTTCGCCTCCGCGGCGGATCTGCTCTTCCTCGGCTCGCTGCTCGCAGGCGGGCTCGTCGCGGCGGTCTGCGGATACCTCGTCGGCCTGCCGTCGCTGCGGCTGCGGGGCGACTACCTCGCCATCGTCACGCTCGGCTTCGGCGAGATCGTCCGCGTGCTCATCCAGTCGCAGACGACCGATGCGCTGTGGGACGCCGAGGAGATCGCGCAAACGCCGATCTATCTCTGGCCCAAGTACACCGGCGGCGCGCTGGGCTTCACCGGCCTGCCGTTCTACGCGAGTCTGTTCTGGGTGTGGCTGTTCGTGGGGATGACGTTCCTCGTTGCCACAAGACTGAAGTACTCCAGCACCGGCCGCGCGTTCCTCGCGATCCGCGAGGACGAGGTCGCCGCGGAGGCGATGGGCGTGCCGACGACGCGGTACAAGGTGATGGCCTTCGTCATCGCGGCGTTCTTCGCCGGCATCGCGGGCGGGCTCTTCGCCCACACCTCGGGCGTGCAGCTCAACCCCGGCGAGCTGGGGTTCATGAAGAGCTTCGACATCCTGATCATGGTCGTGCTCGGCGGGCTCGGGTCGATCAGCGGAGCGGCGCTGGCCGCGACGATTCTCACGATCCTGCCGGAGCTGCTACGCAGCCCGCCCAGCATCTGGCCGGGCGGCCTCATCGCCGGCATCGTTCTCGCGGCTGTACTCACCCCGTTCTCGCACAAGCGGTGGAAGCCGGCGGTGACGATCGGGTGCATCCTCGCGGCGTGGGAGCTGATGCGCTGGGCGGCGCATGCCCTCGGCGTGGACCTCGCCTCCTACCGCATGGTGCTTTACGCGGTCGCGCTCATCCTCATCATGATCCTGCGGCCCGAGGGCCTTCTGGGCGTGCGTGAGATCTGGGAGCTGCGACCCGTCCGCCGGACGGTTCGGCCGAAGGGAGGCGCGTCATGACGGCTCCCGCCACGACGACCGCTTCAAACGCCGGCAACGGGGCGCCGGTGCTCGACGTCAACCACCTGTCGATCGCGTTCGGCGGGCTGAAGGCCGTGACGGACTTCACGCTGAGACTGCCGCGACGGCGGCTTCACGGGCTCATCGGCCCCAACGGTGCGGGCAAGACCACGGTGTTTAACCTGCTCACCGGCGTCTATCGCCCGACCGCCGGCACGATCTCGCTCGACGGGCAGTCGTTGCTTGGCAAGCGGCCGAGCCAGCGCGCGGCGGCCGGCATGGCCCGCACGTTCCAGAACATCCGCCTGTTCCCCGACCTGTCGGTGCTCGACAACGTCCGCGTGGCGTGTCATCTGCGGACCGATCACACGATCGTCGGGACATTGCTGCGGTCGCCCTCAGCGCGGGCGGAGGAACGCGCACTCACCGAACGTTCACAGGAACTGTTGAGCCTGCTGGGCCTTCTCGACCGCCAGCACGACGACGCCCGCAACCTGCCGTACGGCGATCAGCGGCGGCTGGAGATTGCGCGTGCGCTCGCGACGAACCCCACGGTGCTGCTGCTCGACGAGCCCGCGGCGGGCATGAACCCGCAGGAGAAGATCGGGCTGCGGCACATGATCCGCGACATCCGGGACCGCTTCGACCTCACCATCCTGCTCATCGAGCACGACATGGGCGTGGTGATGGGCCTGTGCGAGCGCATCACGGTGCTCGATCACGGCGTGACGATCACGGAGGGAACGCCAGAGGAAGTGCAGAGCAATCCGAAGGTGATCGAGGCCTATCTCGGCGAGCCCGTCTCGATGGAGGGCGCGGCATGAGCGTGCTGCTCGAGGTGAGCAATCTGAAGGTGCGATACGGCGCGATCGAGGCGCTGCACGGCGTCTCGCTGCAGGTCCAGCAGGGGCAGATCGTCACGCTGATCGGCTGCAACGGGGCGGGCAAGACGACGACGCTGCGAGCGATCTCCGGGATGCTGCGGCCCGCCGCGGGCGAGATCGTGTACGAGGGCCGGTCACTCGTCGGCACGCCAGCGCACGAGATGGTGCGGCGGGGAATCGCCCACAGCCCCGAGGGTCGCGGCGTGTTCGCGAACCTCACGGTCGATGAGAACCTGTCCCTGGGGGCGTATTTCCGGCGGGACAAGGAGCAGGTGGCCAAGGACCGCGAGAAGTCGCTTGATCTCTTCCCGCGTCTGCGCGAGCGGTTGAAGCAGAACGCGGGGACGCTCTCGGGCGGCGAGCAGCAGATGCTCGCGATGGCCCGCGCACTCATGGCCCGGCCGAAGCTGCTGCTGCTCGACGAGCCGTCGCTGGGCCTCGCCCCGCAGATCGTGCAGACGATCTTCCGGATCATCCGCGACATCAACGCCGAGGGCACGACGATCCTGCTCGTCGAGCAGAACGCGCACATGGCGCTGAACGTCGCGCACCACGGGTACGTGCTGGAAACGGGCGAGATCAAGATGAGCCGCCCTGCGAAGGAACTCGCCGCGAGCGACGAGGTGCGGAAGGCATACCTGGGCGTGGGGTGAGCGTGACGGCCTCTGGGTACAATCGTTTATGGCAAGCAACTCACGAAAGGCGGCAAAGGCCGAACTTGGCGCGAAGTGGCTGCGGTTCATTGATCGTGGCATACAGAGCGGCCGGTATCGATCCCGTCGCGATGCGATCGAGTCTGCCCTGAAGTTACTGGAAGAACGCGAGCTTGAACTGGGCATGCTTATGGACATCACACGTCGCAAGATTGATCAAGGCGTTGCCGAAGCCGATCGCGGCGAACTGATAGATGCTTCGGTTGCATTTGAGTATGTACGCAGCCGCTCTCAAACGCCGCGCCGCCGCAAGACTGCGTAACAGATGGGCAGGGTGTTTCTAACCCCGACGGCGTTGCAGGATCTCGGCGAGATCCGAGCATATCTCGGCACTGCGAGCGAAACCGCCGCTGATCGTGTAACTGACGCACTCGAGCGCGCGGTTCAATCGATCGGCCGCAGTCCATCTCTTGGGCACCGCCGACGCGATCTGACGCATCACGACGTCTGGTTTTACCGGGTGTTCTCGTATTTCATTGTCTATCGCAAACAACCGAGGCAATGCGAAGTCGTAGCCATCCTCCACACCTCTCGTGATGCTGCCACACTGCTCGGTCGTCGCGGTTAATGTACCGCTGCTCAATAGAAGTCGGGTTCTACGATCCGCCCGTGTGGTACGCTGACGACCTGCTTGAAGCCATCGCCTCCGCCCTTGCCGGGCGGGAGACTGAGCTGCGCGAGGAGCAGGCGGTCCACGGGCTTGATTCCTGGCCGGAGGTGAAGTTCCACGCGCTGTTCGCCGCCGCGCTCGCCGAAACAGGCCGCGGGGTGTTCCGCGAGCAGCCATACCCGCACGAGTGGCGCCGGAAGCGTCGCGGCGGGGCGAAGGCGTCGCGCGACCTCGCCGCGTCGCCGCAGCACGACCTGGCCGAGGACCCGGACCTGATCCTCGCGACGGCGGACCCGATCACGGG
>JAEYNG010000254.1 GCA_023412695.1 Planctomycetota bacterium
CGGCCGCTCCGCCTGCTCGACCGCGCCGAGCGCTTCCCGCCCGTTGAACGCCGTCGCCGTGTCGTACCCCTCCTGGCTCAGAAAATCCGCCAGCGACTCCGCCGTGATCGGATCGTCATCCACCACCAGGATCCGCGGCTTGGCTTTCGATGACGCGCTCATCCGCCGTTCTCCGCCAGCAGCTCACCGACAGCCGGTGCGCACACAACCTCAACAACAAACCCCTGTCGGTCAATCGCACCGGCGTTGAGAGAGAGCACAGCGAGGGACTCTTCAGGTCTCTCGGACCAGCGGGCCGTCATTCGCCGGGGCGGGGTGGTCAAAGCGGCGGTCCTCGCAGAAGCGCCGCTGGGGCCCTCACGTTCCCGGGGCTGGATTCCCGCTGTGCCCTCTCTCAACTCCGGGGCAGCTCCTCCTCCGCCTTGGGCAGCGGGAACACCGCCCGCAGGCACGCCCCGCCCCGCCCTGTCTCCGCGTCGAGCACGCGCCGGCTCAGCGTGATCGTCCCGCCAAGCTCCTGCACCAGCTCCCTGCAGAACGACAGCCCCACACCGCTCCCGCCCGGCTTGGTCGAATACCCCAGCCGGAAGACGCTCTCTCCGCCCCGCGCCGGCAGCTCCGGCGGCCCCTCACCGTTGTCATGCACCTCCAGCACCACGCACCGCCCCGTCCGCCCCGGCTCCGTGCGTGCCTGCACATCGATCCATCCGTCCGCGCACCCCGCCCGCTCGATCGACTCGATCGCGTTCCGCACCGCGTTGGTCACGATCGCGAAAACGAAGCGGTCCGGCGAGTCCGCCAGCCCCTCCTCGACCTCCGCGCTCAGCCGCACGCTCCGCTCGTCGGCGATCGGGCTCATCACGTCGATCGCGTGCCGAACGGCCTCCGCGAGGCTCCCCGCCTCCGCGGGCTGTCCCGGCGCCTGCGCCAAAGACAATCCCTGCATCGCGCACTTCACCAGCTCGGCCATCTGATGCATCGCCGCGTGCACCGTCTCCAGGTGCCGCGAGACGTCCCCGCCCTTCGCCGGCGCGGCCGCCTGCTCCTCCACACCCCGCCGCGCCATCGACAGGCACCGCATCGACCCGTCCAGCAGGTTCGCAAGCTCGTGCGTCAGCGTCGTCATCCGGTCCGACACATACGCCCCGTCGATCGGATCGACCGGCGTCCGTGCCGGCCGAACGATCGTGCGCTTCAGCGCGGCTTGACGCGACGCCTTGGGCCTCCCCGCGCCGTCCTTGTTCCGCTTGTTCGGCGGTGTCGGTGGCGGCGGTGGGGGGGGCGAGGATGGATCAGGCGGCAGAGGCATCAACTCCGATATCGACGGCCCCCCCGCCCCCCTGAAGCCCCATGTTGCAAAAATGAAACACCCCGGCAGGGGCCGCCCGCCGGGGTGTGTGGCAATTCCGCAACATCCGCTCAAGCCAGGCCGAGCGCCGCCGCATCACGGTCCGACAGCAGCCCGCCGTCCGACCGCGCCTTCACTGTTCCGTCACGCTTCCACGACCGCGCGCACGCCTCCCACCCGCGTGCCCGCAGGTCCTCCACCCGCGCCGTCTCCATCGCGGCATCCACCCACACCTTGCTCACCCCCAGCAGGTCCGCAAGGTCCGTCTCGTCGAACGCCGCGAGCGTCCCATCCTTGCCAGGCAGGTGCACGCCCGCGTCCAGCGGGTTCTGGATGTTCAACGCGCCCTTCGCCTCTTCCAGCGTCTTGCTCGCCGCCTCGATCAGCGCCATCGCCCGCGCCCACTGCGCGTCCGGCGTCACGCCCGTTGGCGGCAGATACGTCTCCATGTGCACGCTCCGTGCATCCTGCGCCGCGGCCTTGTGCAGCGCACGCCACGCCTCATCCGCCGTGTGCGGCAGCAGGGGGGCCAGCAGGCGGCACAGCCCGTCGGTTATCACCCACAACGCTTGCTGCGTCCGCCGCCGACGCTCCGAGCCCGGCCGATCGCAATACAGCCGGTCCTTCACCGCCGCGAGATACGTCGCGCTCAGCGTCTGGCTGCAAAAGTCATACAGCCGCCCGTGCGCAGCGCGATAGTCGTACTCGTCATACGCCTTCTGCACATCCGCGCTCAGCCGGTCGAACTCGCCGAGCACCCACGCGTCCAGGCTCGTGCCACTGACCTTCAGGTCAGTGCCTCCCTCAAAGTCATCGAGATTGCTCAGCATGAACCGCAGTGTGTTCCGCACCTTGCGGTAGCTCTCGCCAGACAACGCGAAGAACTCCATGTCCGCCTTCACATCGTTCTCGTACGAGAGCGATGCGACCCACCACCGGCACACGTCCGCGCCGTGCTCCTTCAAAAGGTCTTCGACCTTGATGTCGTTCCCGAGCGACTTGCTCATCTTCTTGCCGTGCTTGTCCACCATGAAGCCGTGCGTGAGCAGCGTCTTGAACGGCGGCTTTCCGGTGGCTCCCAGCGCAGGAAGCAGCGAGCTCTGGAACCACCCGCGGTGCTGGTCCGAGCCTTCGAGATAAAGATCCGCGGGATAGCCGAGCTTCCGCTCCCGAAGCACCGCGTTCCACGATGTCCCCGACTCGAACCACACGTCGAGGATGTCGCCGCCCTTGCGCAGCTGTCCGCGCGCAGAGCGTGCCATCGCGCCGCGCAGCCCCGCCGGCAATGCGCCGTCGCTCGCCTCGTCATACCGCTCCAGCAACTGCTCCGGCGTCATCATGAACCACGCGTCCGAGCCCTTCTCGCGAACGACCCTCGCCACCGCCCGCACCGTCGCCGGCGTCATCACCGCCGCACCCTCCGGCGTCATGAACGCCGGGATCGGCAGCCCCCACGCCCGCTGGCGCGAGATGCACCAATCCGGCCGCGACTCCAGCATCCCGCGCATCCGGTTGCGGCCCCATTCCGGCACAAACTTCACCGCCCCCGGGTTCGCCGGATCGACCGCGTGCAGCGCCATCGCGCGAAGGTCCCGCCCCTCGCTCCGGGGCTGCACCGCCGCCGCGGCCTCGTGCTTCCCATCGACGCCGATGAACCACTGCTCCGTACACCGGAAGATCGTCGGCGTCTTGCTCCGCCAGTCGTGCGGGTACGAGTGCATGAACGTGTGGTCATAGAACAAGTGCCCCGAGTTCCGCAGCCACTCGGTCACCTTCTTGTTCGCGTCCCACACCAGCACGCCGCGCAGCCACTCCGGCACGGTCGCGTCATACGTCCCGTCGTTCTGCACCGGGCAGTAGATCGGCAGGTGCTCGCGAAGGCCCGTCGCATAGTCCTCGGCGCCGTGGCCGGGCGCGGTGTGCACGATCCCCGTGCCGTCCTCGAGCGTCACGTAGTCCGCCGCGACTACCGACCACAGCTTCCGTTCCTCGAACTGCCGCCCGAGCCCGCACGCCGGCGGGTTGCTCACAAACGGATGCTTGTACCGCAGCCCCAGCAGCTTCTCGCCCGTCGTCGTCGCCAGGACCTGGACCTCTTCCGCCTTCGCCGCCCCCGTCACCTTCTCCACCAGCGCGGCCGCCATGATCGTGACATTCCCATCCACCCGCACGAGCGCGTACTCATGCTTGGGGTTCACCGCCACGCCCACGTTCGCCGGCAGTGTCCACGGCGTCGTGGTCCAGATCATGAAGCTCGGACGCTGCGTGGGCCGCGGATCCTCAACATCATCTTCCTCCGTGTCCTCCGCCTCAGACTCTGCGGCCTCCACCCTCGGCAATCCGAACGCGTCATACACCGCGTCCGCGTCCTCCGCCTCGAAGTCGACGTACACCGACAGGTCCTCGCGCTCCTCGTACTCGAGCTCCGCCTCCGCCAGCGCAGTCTCGTTCGCGATCGACCAGTGCACCGGCTTGAGCGCGCGGTACAGCAG
>JAEYNG010000264.1 GCA_023412695.1 Planctomycetota bacterium
ATGCGGTGACGTGCCAGTCCGAGTCATAGCGGACTAAGAGACAAGCATATCGACTTATCATGATTATGGACTTGCGGATAGTGTTGTCAAGTAAATGGCGATCAGCACGAGAAGAATTCCGGTACCGCCGGAACTCGGCTCAGACTGCGACCCGCTTCGGACACTTGACAAAGAGACAAATATATCCTATTCTCCGATTTGAAGGAGTTTTCGATGCTTGCACAGGCCGTGGGTTACGCCGCCGCTGCGCTTGGCCGTTTGGCCATGAGCGGGGGTAAACCACTGCTTGTGAAAGAAATCGCCGAGGCGTGCGACGTTCCGCAGGCCTATCTCGCCAAGATCGTGAACACACTGGCTCGCCGCGGGTTGGTTACTACGCAGCGGGGCATCGGTGGGGGGGTAGCGCTGGCCCGGCCCGCCGAGGAGATCACCCTGTTCCATCTATGCGAGGCGCTCGGCGATCCGATCGTGCAGCAGCGGTGCATGCTGGCGAGCGCCGCCTGTTCGGACACGAGATCGTGTCCGGCCCACTCGTTCTGGAAGGAGCATCGGGCTCGGCAGCTGGAGTTCCTTCACGGCACGACCATTGCCAGCATCGCCGCGTTCGAGGCCCGGCAGCAACGCGGGTTGAGTCCAGAAGCGTGACGCACCGGCAGGACTTCTCATCCGTAATCTCGGGGTACTGGCCAAAGCACCCGTTGCCCGTGTGTCGATGTCTGACCGCGGCGCATCGGCGCCGCTGACGACCGATAACCGTGAGAGAGACCGGGGTGTCCGACCACCAGCCACAAGACCTGATGTTGTTGTTGCGCGAGGCGGTTGCGCGCCCACCCGCCGAGCGCGAATCGTTTCTGCGTGAGCGGTGCAATGGCGATGCCGACCTGCTCCGGCGGGCGCTCGGCATGTTGCAGGCACAGGATGGGTCAACGATCGCCCGGTCCGCGGCGGCTGCCAGCGTGGTTCCGGTCGATCCTGTCGTACCGCTTCCAAGCGGGATGCCGACACGTCTTGGACGGTACCGCGTGCTCGAGCTCCTCGGCGAGGGCGGGATGGGGATGGTGTACCTCGCGGAGCAGGACAATCCGCGGCGGACGGTGGCGCTCAAAGTCATGCGGCCCGGGGTGTTGTCGCCGCGGCTGCTAAGACGGTTCGAGCTCGAATCACAGGTGCTCGGCCGGCTCCAGCACCCGGGGATTGCGCAGGTCTTCGAGGCGGGCGTCTTCGATTCCTACACCGGCGAAGCGTCGGCAGGCTCATCGACGTCTACGCGCGCCGCGCAGCCGTTCTTCGCGATGGAGCACGTCCGCGGCGTTCCGCTCACGGTCTTTGCCGATGGGGCGAATCCGTCCGGCTCGCCGCTATCGCCGCGGGACCGGCTTGAGTTGTTCATCAAAGTGTGCGAGGCGGTCCAGCACGCGCATGCAAAGGGCGTAATCCACCGCGACCTCAAGCCTGCGAACATCCTGGTCGTCGCCGAGGCTGGGTCACCCGGCCAGGGACAGCCAAAGGTGCTTGATTTCGGCGTCGCGCGGGCGACCGATGGCGACATCGCTGCGGCGACTCTGCAGACCGATGTGGGTCAGCTCGTCGGGACGGTGCCGTACATGAGCCCGGAGCAGATCGCGGGTGATCCAAACGAGCTGGACATGCGGTCGGACGTCTACACGCTGGGCGTCATCTTGTATGAGCTGATGTGCGGGCGGCTCCCGCACAGGCTCAGCGACAAGACGGTTCCGGAGGCGGTGCGGATCATCGGCCAGGAGGATCCGGACCCACCGTCGAGCGTCAACCGCGACGTGCGCGGCGACCTGCAGACCATCATCCTGAAGGCCCTTGAGCGCGAGCGATCGCGGCGGTACCAATCGGCGTCGGAGTTCGCGGCCGACGCGCGCAGATTCCTTGCGGACGAGCCGATCTCGGCGCGGCCGCCGAGCCGCGCGTATCAGGTCAAGAAGTTCGCCCAGCGGAACAAGGGACTCGTCGCCGGTATGGCGGTCGCTGCGATTGTGCTTGCGGCGGGCGTTGCCGCGGTCTCGTGGCAGGCGGTGCGTGCAACGCGTGGCTGGGAACAGGCCGCGGCGGAGTATGGGAACGCGATCGCGGTCAACGATTTCCTGACCGAGTTGCTGCAGTCGGCCGACCCCGAGAACGCCATGGGCCGGGACGTCACGGTGCGCGAGGTGCTCGATCAGTCGAGCCTGAGCATCGGTGATCTTGCTTCCAATCCGCGTGTGCATGTGTCGATCCGAGGCACGCTCAGCAACACGTACCGAAGTATCGGGGACCTTGACCGTGCGGTCGGGCATGCGCGAGAAGCGCTCGGGGCCGCGCGTGCGGCGTTCGGCGAGAACAGCAGACTTGCGATCGAGGCCCAGCGGGCGTTGGCCATCGCGCTCGCGGAGAAGGGTGAGCACGAGGAAGCAGAGCGACTGAATCGCGACGCGATCGAGCGTGTCGAAAGGACCGAGGGAAAGGACAGCGCGGCGTACGCGCTGGTGCAGAGCGAGCTTGCGCGGGTCCTGCTTGAGACCGGCAGGCTGAAGGAGTCGGTCGAGCTCTGGCGCGAGTGGCTGCCGCGGATCGAGCGTCTGCTGGGCGAACGCCACCGCGAGACGCTGACGACCATGAACAACATGGCGATCGCGCTCAAGGACCTCGGCGAGTACCAGGAGAGCGACGCGATGCTCCGCCGCCTGATCTCGCTCCGAGAAAGCGTGCACGGACGCGAGCACCCGCAGACGCTGTATGCCATCAACAGCCTCGCCGCGAACATCCAGCGGCAGGGACGCAACAGCGAGGCCGAGCCACTTTTCCAGGAGACGCTCCAGTTGCGTCGGCGAATCCTCGGCGACGCACACATTTCGACGATCGCGTCCGCGGGCAACCTCGGTGTCACGCTCATCGCGCTCGGCAGGCTCCAAGAGGCGGAGCCGCTGATCGCCGAGGCGCTCGCGGGCAACCGGAAGCTTCTTGGCGCGGAGCACGCAAAGACGCTCATCATGATGGCGAACCAGGCGTATCTGCTCGAGGAACTCGGCCGGAGCGACGAGGCCGAGGCGTTGTATCGCGAGACGATCGAGATCCGGAGGAAGGCGAGCGGCGGGCGCGACCCCGAGACGTGGGCGCCGATGAACAACCTCGCGACGCTCTATCAACGTCGTGGGAAGTTGACCGAGGCCGATGCGCTCTTCAAGGAGCTGTTCGACCTGTGCGGGCAATCGCTGCCGCCGGATCACCCGTACGCCGCGATCTTTTCGAACAACTACGGCGACTGCCTGACGGACTTGGGCAAGTTCGATGAGGCGGAGTCGCGGCTGCTTTACAGCCAGGCCGTGCGCGGGAGCAAGTTCGGCAAGGATCACGCGCGGAGCGTCAAGGGTCGAA
>JAEYNG010000328.1 GCA_023412695.1 Planctomycetota bacterium
CGAACAGCACCAGCGCGCCGGCGACCACAAACGGCGCAATGACCGCGACGATCGACGCCGCCGCCGCGAGCAGGGATTCGACCGTCGAAACCACCGGGTTGCCGATGCCGCCGGTCGTCGCCGTCGAGGCGGTTCGCGCGGTCATCGCGGTGGCCTTTACCGTCGCCGCGAGCCCGCCGCCGGCGATGAGCGCCGACGCCCAGCGGATCATCGGGTCAACGTCGCCGAACTGCGCCGCGGCCGCGAGCGTGCCGGCGACCACCGCGCACGGTCCGGCGATGACGTCCAGCGCGTGATCGAGCCAGGGGATCCAGTACGCCGCGACCTCGAACGCCGCGGCCACGCCGAGGGCGATGATGGCCGGCCACGACCCGGCCCACGCCCAGTCCGCGCCGAGGTCGATCACCCCCAGGTGCGAGGACACGCTCATGACCAGCAGCGGGAGGAAGACCCGTAAACCGCACGCCGCGGCCAGACCAAGACCGACCAGGATGGCGACAATGGTGTCCATGCACCGGGGTTGTTGGGAAACCCGCTGACGGGGTTCCACCCGCACGGCTGCATTGCCAGAGGCCTTCCCGGCTCGAGTTTCGCAGGTTCCCGGACCCGCGTGCCGCTTGGTAGCATGCGTCGATGCTCTACCTTTGGATCGCCTTGGGCTCCGCAGTCTCGCTCCTGTTCATGGCCGCCGTCGTCCACATTGTCGTGAAAGTGGGGGGGTCGCTTGCGGAGGCAATGTCCCGCGCCCCGCTTCTCGATTTGCTTGTCGGGTGGTTCACGGTCATGCCGCCGATCGCCGGGTTCTTCATCGGTGCACACTTCGGCGGAGACGGCACGTGGTGGAACGGTCTCGGCCACGCGCTCATCGGGACTGTTGTCGCGATCGCCGGGCAGGTGGTCGCGATGCAGACATGGGTGTTCCTGCACGAGCTTGCACACCCCGCCGCGAGGAAGGGGCCGCGGATTTTGAAGGTGCTCAACGCCAAGGTCGGGCGCTTCCGCAACCACACGGCGGTGTGGTGGACGGCGCTGGCGGTGCCCATCTTTTCGCTCACGCGTCTGGCCGAGATCGTGATGTGGCCGCTGCTCGTGCTGCTGGTGAAGTTCCCGCGATACAACCAGGGCGAGTGGGTGAACGTCAGCCGTCACAAGTTCTCCGGCCTTGTCGGGCACGACCTGATCTGGTGCCTGTACTGCGACTGGATGACCGGCGTCTGGTCGCTCGGCACCGAGATGCTCCGCAATGTCGAGAGCTTCTGGTGCCCGATCCGGTTCTCCTCGACGGCCAAGTGCGAGAACTGCAAGATCGATTTCCCGGATATCGACGGCGGGTGGACCCCCGCGGGCAGCACGATCGCCGACGCAGCGGCGGTGGTCGATCGGCACTACCCCGCACCCAACGGCGACAACTCGTGGTTTGGCCACCCCGCGCGGCTGACGGTGGGGGGAAAGCCGGTCGAGCACCCGCAGCGTTGAACCGAACTTCATGGCCGCGTCATGGCGGGCTCATCTCCTTGCGCGATCCTCTGGGTGTCGGCGGCGCGATGTCGTTGCGCCGGCGTAGGAGGGTCGATTCGATGAGCACGCGCGCCAAGTCGGGGTCTTCTTCCAGCCGGTCGAGCACGTCGCGCACCGCCGAGCCACGGTCGAGCTCACGGTCTGTGCCGACCTCGCGCCCGATGACCGAGCCCAAGCCCAAGTTCCCGCCGCAGAAGCAGAAGGCCCCGGGGCTCGAGCAGAAGCTCGACCCGCAGCCGCGATGGCGGGGCGAGCGTTACCGCCCTGCCAACAAGCTCGAGGGCCAGGTCGCGCTGATCACCGGCGGAGACTCCGGCATCGGCCGCGCGGTGGCGTACTTCTACGCCCGCGAGGGCGCGGACGTCGCGATCACTTGTCTGCCGCAGGAGCGGCCCGATGCGGAAGAGGTGCAGCAGGCGATCGAGGAGCTGGGCCGCCGCTGTGAGATCTACGAGGGCGATCTCAAGGACGGCGACTTCTGCGACGGGCTGGTGGATCGCACGATCGAGGACCTTGGCGGCTTGAACATCCTCGTGCACAACGCCGCGCAGCAAAGCCGCAAGAAGATCGAAGACCTCACCGACGAGGACCTCGACGGTACGCTGAAGGTGAACGTCTACGCGTTTCTGAAGCTTGCACGGGCGGCGGTGCCGAAGCTCAAGCCCGGCTCGAGCATCATCGCGACCGGTTCGATCGTCGGCCTTCGGGGCTCGAAGGAGCTGAGCGATTATGGCGCGACGAAGGGCGCGATTCACACGATTGTCAAGACGCTCGCGGAGGAGCTGATCGACAAGCAGATCCGCGTGAACTGCGTCGCGCCCGGCCCGGTGTGGACGCCGCTGAACCCGTCGGACAAGGGGCTGACTGCAAAGGAGGTCGCGTCGTTCGGCAAGGACACCGGGCACTCGCCACTGGAACGCCCTGCGCAGCCGGAGGAGGTCGCGCCCGCGTTCGTCTTCTTCGCGTCCAACGCCGACTCGAGCTACATCAGCGGCGTGGTGCTGCCGGTCACCGGCGGGCCGGAATAGCGCCCCCGTCATCGCCGCTGAGGATCCTCCCGATCCGCGCCGTGCTGGGCGTGTTGCGAAGCGCCACGATGATGACCGCGGTCAGCGGCACGCACAACACCGCACCGACCGCTCCCCACATCCACGCCCAGAAGAGCAGCGAGAGAAGGATCAGGAACGGCGATAGCGCGAGCGCACGCCCCTCGATCAGCGGGTCAATGAAGTTTCCCAGCACCGCCTCGATCGCGATCATCCCGGCGATGAACGCGACGCCCGGCCCTACCCCGCCGGTCGCGAACGCCAGCAGCGTCGGCGGCGCGGCGGAGATGAACACGCCAACGTTGGGCACATAGTTCAGCAGGAACGACAGCAGCGCCCATGCCAGCGGGTTGGGCACGCCGACGCCCCAGCACAGCGCCGCGGTCAGCGACGCCGCGATCGCCCCGCTGATTGTCCTCGCGACGGCGTGCAGCCGCACCTGCCGCCCGCTCTCGATCGCCGTTTCCACCACGCGCTGGTAATGGACGTCCGGCAGCTCCCGCTGCAAACGCTCCGCCAGCCGCGGAACCTCCACAAACAGGAGCACCATCAGGAAGACCGCGAGCCCCAGCACCGACACCGCCCACACCAGCACGCTCAGGCCGCCGGTGAGGAAACTCACGGCGTGCTCGACGACCGCCACGGGCACCCCCGGCTGGCCTTGTTCTGCGTTCCCGCCGGGACCCGCGTCCGCGCCGGGCAACGCCTGCGGGTTTGCCTGCCGGGGGCTGTCGGCTCCCGCGTCACCGGACACCTCCGGTAGCCACGACACCGGCAGTCCGCGGTCGGTTGCCCACGTCCTCACGCGTTCGTACGCATCCACCGCCGCGCCATTGCCATTGGCAAGTGCATCAATAGCAGCCGACGCGGCGTACCAGCTCGCACCGGCCAGCACGCAGAGAGCCAGCAGCACGATCAGCACCATCGTGATGATCGAGAGCCACTGCGGAACAAATCTGCGGAGCCGCCCGTGCACCGGCCACAGCAGCAGAACCGCCACCGACGCGAGCCCCAGCGGGATGAACACCGCCCGCGCAAAGTGCAGTACAGCGATCGCCGCAGCGATGGCCACCGCCAGCAGCAGCTTCTGTGTCCGGCTCCAGCCCGCGGCCTCGCCGGTCCCTTGCCCATTTGTCGCGGCGTCCATCCCCGTCCCCTTGTGCCCCGCACGATTCAAGGTGGGCCGGGCGTGCCGGTCAAAGCGGCGGCCGTTGCCCGTACAATCCCCGCCGCGGCCCCGTGGCGGAACGGCAGACGCAGCGGACTTAAAATTCGTTGTCCCTCATCGGGACGTGTGGGTTCGAATCCCACCGGGGCCAATTGAGAATTGCGGTTTTTGCCGTGTTTTTCCGCCGTTTCTTCGCGGCAACGAGCCTTGCCGTTCAGTCTCCCACGATCTCCCGGAAACGCCCCCGGACGCACCCTTTCCGTCAAGCAATCCGCCGAGACAGAGCCCCCCTCGGACGGCTCCTCATCCTCCTCGCTCTGGCCGTTTTCGTACGGCTTGGTCGAGAGGTCGGGCAGCACCGAGAGGGCCTGCACCTCCTGCTCCCGGCCGGTGTGGCTGTAGCGGTCCATGGTGAGGGTGATGGTGGAGTGACGGGCCAGGGCCTGGGCGGTCTTCGGATGCACGCCGCCCTGCGCGAGGTTGGTGATGAAGGTGTGGCGGAGGGCGTGAAAATCGACGAGGCGGTTCTTCCCGTCCCGATGCGGGATCTTGGCTGCCTCCAGGTCCACGCGGAGCACCTTCGCCAGCTCCTCCCGACGCGGGAAGCTGAAGACCGGCTTGGCCGCTTCCCGCTCCGCCAGATACTCCCGGAGCATCGCCGCGGTGGAGCCGAGAAGGGGAAGGGTGTCGTCCCGGCGATGCTTGGAGTACGCCGCCAGCACCGTCACGGTCGGGAGGCCGTTTGAGAGGTCGAACGAGTTCGGCGTGAGGCTCCGAAGCTCACCGGCCCGAAGCCCGGTCTCCACCGCGAGGCGATAGAGCATCGCCCGATCCGGCCCACTCATCCGCCACGAGATCACGCCGGACGCATCGCGGCCAAACTGCTCTTCGCCCTCCATCGCGGCCCGCATGAGACGGCGGAGTTCATCTTCGGTCAGAGCCCGGCGCTCGTAGCGGCGGTCCACGCGGACGTTCAGCGGCTCCAGGTGGGAGAGGGGAGAGGAGAGGGACCGCCGGTCCTTCACCATCCAGCGGCAGAACGCCTTCATCGAGCCGAGGTAGTAGTTGAACGTCTGGGCGCTGATCCCGAGTTCTTCATTGTCGCCCTCGCCCCCCGGCGCCCGGAGGGCGTTCAGGAACGCCTGCACCCGGCTCGCCGACAGGTCGTCGTAGTACTTCACGCCGCAGCCGTCGAGCACCCGCTCGATCCGGTTCTTCGTGTGCTGCACGTGCTTCTCGGTGTTGCCCTTGGCCTTCAACGCCGCGGCGTAGTCGGCGACGTGCTCCTTCACGGGCTTCCCGACGGCGACCCGGTCGGCCTTCAGGAGCCCGATCTCGGTGAGCCGCTTGGTGAGGGAGCGGGTGAGCCCTGTGACCCAGGTCTGGAGCGACGGGTCCACCTGCCCGCCCGTCGCCCGGGCGTAGGCGGCGAGCTTCTCCAGATTGCGACCAAGCTCGGTGGTGGCGGCCTTGCTCGTGAAGCCGGCCACGCGGCGGGTGTCGCCCTTGTGGTCAGAGAACTCCACGTACCAGGTCTCGGTCCGGACGGTCTTTCCCTTCCGGTCTTTGTACGACGACTTGAAGACACGCATGGCGGCTTCCTTTTCGGATCGAAGGCTCGATCCGGCTGGGGTCAAGCGGACTCAGCGGTTGGCGTGACGGGTGGTGTGGTTGGTGTTCTGCATCTCCTCCCAGCGGTCGCGGGGCGGCGCACCCGCCGCGAGCCAGGCGTTGATGGTGGCGACGCTCCAGCGGACCGTGCGGCCGAAGCGGATGCACCGCGGCAGCCGGCCAGAGCTGCTCATGCGGAAGATGTGGGCGCGGCTCACGCCCAGGAGTTTGGCGAGCTGCTCCGGCGACACGAGGAGCTGCTGCAAGGCAGCAGAGTCGCTGCTCGCGATGGACGGAAGGTGGGCGTTCTCCATGAACGTCTCCCTTGGAAGGTCGGGACGTGGTCGTGTGGAGTGGTGCCGTCCGAACGGAGTGATCGCCGTGGAGGTGGCGAGCACCTTTTCGGGACGACGAACGGGTGCCTGGCCGGGGTTCACACGGAACCTCGCCGAGGCGTGACGAGAAGGGACGGGTGCTGTCGAACCTGGATCGCCGGGTGCTCCGCTTTCGAAGGCGGATGCGGTCCCGGCACGAGATGGCTCAAGCGACCCTGTGAGCCAGGTGGCAGGGGTTCATCGGAGGATGAAACCACACTGCCGGCAAGGTGCCGCCGAAGCGGCATGCGGACGCGTTCAGGTACGTCGGACGTTCCCGAACGGATCCGGTTCCAGAGACGCAAGGATAGCGTCAATCCGAAGCGATGCAACTTGAACCAGTCACACCATGCCGGATTCGGACGTCATCGTCGGGGCTCACTCTGGGGCCACCGGCGAGGGCGGCCGCATCCGGCATGCACTTCCCCACATGCCGGATCGGTTCTGATTCGGAGGGGCGAAAGCTGTTTCAGTGGCAGTGCGCGGCCCGGCGATGCCCCGCCGGGACGATGCCCCGGCTGTGCGGTACGGCATCGGTCAAGTGGACGAGTCCGCAATCGGACGCTCGCGACGGTCATTCCTCTGGCAGGGTGAGGTGCAATCGCTCGACGAGGTCGTCCTTGGCTTCAAGTAGCTTCAACCGCCCTGGCCACAACGGTCAGGCGTCGTCAGAGAAACGCAACAACGCGTGTCTGGCGTGCTTTCGGACGGGACGTGACACCCACCGATCTGGCTACCAACCAGTGAAAGGGGACGGGCTTACCACCCGTTGCGTCGCGTGCCCGTAGAGCTGGATGCCTGGAGACAGGCTCGTCCAGCTCGACGGAGGCTCACAGGATCAAACCCCTCTCGGCCTAAGGAACCGAGAGACCGAATCCCTGTGTTCTATCCGATGCAAAACGATGCCCCGGTCACGGGGCGACGCGGACATACCCCATCGTGAAGACGGGGCCGCGGTGGTGCAAAGCGGGTGCGAATCCCGCACGGGGGGCACGAGGCCGACCGCGGCCTGTGCAACCCGTCTGGCGTGGGGAGTTCGCGCACGGCGACGTGCAGCGACCGGGGACCATCCTCCTCGGCGATCGGTGGCAACACCGACGGCGAAAAGCTCAACCACGAGAGGCCCGAGACAAGGGCTTGCCAGTGAGTTCATCCGGAGACGGTACCGAACCGGGAACAACGGTCGCTGATGGGTAGGGGAGGCTTCTGGTTTCTATCCCCGGAAATCGTCGTGCCTGCGGCACGGCGGAGACTGCTTCGAGGCGGGAGTCTCGCAGCACAGCGATTCGTCACGAGGGGTCACACCCTCTACCGACGTGACTGGATGAACGAAGCACACCGATAACGCGGGAAGCTCTGATGCGGCCGGGGTGGTACCCGGTGCCGGGCTGGCGACAGCACGGTGCTTGAAATGCGTCAGAGTGGGAGTGTGGCCTGAGTAGAAGCGGGAGCGGTTCACCGCTTCCGGCGAAGTCCGCGGCAAGGTAGTCGCGGCTCGTTCGCGTTGCGCTTACGGGTGGTGCCGGGCGAAGCGACGACGAAAGGGCCGACGGGCCAAACAGCTCGTCCGAAAGCACGTACCGGAGTTCTACACACTCCGGCTCTTGGTCAGAGCGGCACAGCGGTCAGTGGGGACCTGCTCGGGAGAGCGAGTGGCCACTGAACTGCAACCTCGGGCGATGTCGGTTGTCGTCGTGCTCGTTGCACGACGGCCATCGGGTCGAGGTTTCCTTCGGGCGCTACCGCTATGGATTGGGCAACGGCAACTCTGGAAACCAGAGCGGCTGCTGTCCTTCCATGGCGGGCCCGAGAATGGAGGTTCGCGGCGTCGAGATTCGGACCAGGGACGAGTCCGCCTCACGCCGGAAAGGATCACACGGGCTTTGTCGGGTGTGCCCCAGCACAAGAACACCCGACCTCTGGTCTCGCTCATGGTGGCATTTGCCACCATCGGCGAGAACCGGCGACTCGGTTGTTCGTGGCAGGAGTGCATGCGGTCAGAGCAGTGCCGGTGCGAGGCGTCGAGCCTTGCCGGTTTTGTCCAACATCTCGCGGTGTCGTGCATCCCGCACGGGTACTTCTTCTACGTGAGGGGGGAGGTGCCCGAGGGGAAGGATGTGCGGGCGGTGGACCTGAAGCTCACTTCCCGCTACGGGCTCCACCACTCGAAGTGGTCCCGGGCGAGGCGGAAGCGGAACGGGATCGCGAACATCCGCTACGCCCGCTGGCAGCGGACGTTCGTGCTGATCGCCACGCACGGGCTCCACCCCTTCTTCGATGAGGAGGAGCGGAACATCCGCGACGTGCGGCGCGTGCCGCTCAAGGTCTTCGGGTACTCGCTCGGCCACTCGGGCGGCCACGCCCATGTCCGGATCGAGCGAGAGGAATACAAGCGGCTCAAGGCGTACTTCCTCGACATCGCCAAACACCGGCGGGCCGAGCATCTGGCCGACGAGTTCCGGTCGTTGCCGTTCGAGCCCTACGCCCCCATCCGGCGGCAGCTCCTGGGGCTGCTCCGGGCCGTGAACCGGGAGAGGACGGAGGCCGGGTACGAGTTGGTAGGCCTTGATGCACTACGGCTGCACCGGCTCATCGTGAAGCCGTTTGAACGGCCGAGTGCGGCACAGTGACCGTACCGAACCTCGGAAGATGTGCGCAGCTTCCGAAGATTTGGACGCCGAAGTTTCAGTGCTTCCGATACTTGGCGGCGAGTCCCTGCACGCTCATGTTGTCCTTGATCGCGTCGTGGGGAACGAGGATGTACTCCCACGGTTTGCCCTCGTTCTCCTGAGCGTGCTTCGTCGCCTGTTCGCACCAGAGCACGGCGGCCCGACCCTTCGCCTGCACCCCTTCCTCGTCGATCTGGTCGGCCCGCTTGGGTTCGATGAGGTACTTCTTCGAGCTAGTCTCAACGACGAAGTCAGGTTCGTACGCCTCGTCCTTGTGGGAAAAGATCTGGAGCTGCCCCTTGGCTGGCTTGAACCACTTGAGGACGCACTTGTCGTCCTCCAGGATTACCGCCAACCGCCGCTCGCTGTCCGAGTCGAACTTCTGAACCGGGTAAAGGCACTTCGTGAAGCCCTCGAAGAGCATCGAGCGGATGTAGAGCTTGTCCTCGACGGGAGTTCGGAAGAAACGGGCCTTCTCGTTCGCGGGCTTGGTGAAGCTACCCGGCTTCAGCGTCTCAAAGCCCTTGCTCACGTGGGCTTCGAACTGGGTCTCGTCGGGTTCGATGCAGTGCTGCTCCATCTGAGCGTGCATGATGTTCACAAGCTGGTGCTGGTGGTACTGGAGCACGTTCGTGACGGCCGGCTCGTCTGGGAGGTACGACCGAAGGTGGGACACCATCTGACCCGCGAGCTTGTAGAGAAGCTCCGCGTGGTCGTCGTAGCTCACGTCGTCAAAGTCCACGAGCCCGCGCACCAGGTAGTCCTCAGGCTTGTCCTCCTCCACCACGCCGGTGCCGCGGGCGAGCATCTCCACGCGGTTGTCATCCAGGTACTTCATCAGAATGTCGTCATCGACGGGCTGAAGGCGGACGGCCTTGCAGTCGAGGTCGAAGTCTTTGAAGCCGAGATTCGCTTCGGTACCCTCCTTGGGCACCACGACGATGCGGGGAATGTCGATCGACATCTCCACGTACGTCTTGGTGACCTGCTCGACCACCTTCTTCACGTCAACAAGCGGCATCACTGCTTCGAGGGTTGCCTGCACGGGAGTCACCAGAGGAGTGACCTTCTCGATGATCTGTCTCTGGACCTCGGGGTTCGTGAGGTCGGCCGACTTCTTGAGCGTCTCGAACTGCTTGATGACCGTGAGGGTCGCCTTCGCCGCTTCGACTTCTTCCGGATTCTGAAAGAGGCCGCCCTGAGCAGGCTTACCCTCAGCGGTTCCATCGGTAGGCGTGAGCCGATTGATGATCTGCGGCTGCACCACCACCACCGATGATCGCTCCTCCGGGACGTAGACCACCTCGAACTTGGACTTCAGCACCGAGTCGGGCTTGTTCGCTTCGTCCACGATCTCCTGAAAACGGTCATGGGCGACGATGGTGAGGCGGTCCACCGCCGGAACACCGGTCCGCTTCCCGTAGGGAAGACGGAGACCGCGACCAATCGACTGCTCCACGAGCGTTTTGGAGTCGGCGGTACGGAGCGGGACGATCGTGTAGAGATTGGTGACGTCCCAGCCCTCCTTCAGCAAGTTCACGTGGATGACGATCTCGATCGGGTTCTCCGGGCGCTCCACTTCGAGAAGCTTCTGGACGGTGTCGTCTTTCTCTGCGGCACCCTGCTCGGAGTGCACCACGATCACCTTGCCCTTGTACTGACCCTGGAAGAAGTCCTCGGCCTCGATGGTCTTCTTCAGTTCCTCGGCGTGCTCGACGCTCCTGGCGACCACGAGCACAAAGGGCTTCACGAACCGCGCACCGGCCTGCACGGAGTAGGCGGTGAGCTGCACCTTCGTGTCTTCGTGGATCCGGATGCCGTCTTCGAGCTTGAGCTTCTCCAGACCCTTCTCGTCGTAGTTCTTCTTGTCGAAGTTCTGCCTCGTCGCAACGGCCGGCTGCTTCACGAAGCCGTCCTTCAGCGCGAGGGAGAGGGGGTAGCTGTAGATCACGTTCTTGAAGGGCGTCGTCCCCCGGGCACTCTCGATCTGCGGCGTTGCTGTAAGCTCAAGCCCGAGGATCGGGTTCAGCTCGTTGATCGCCTTCACCCCGGCGCTCGCGCGGTAGCGGTGGCTCTCATCCATGAGGAGAACCAGGTCAGGGAGCTTGGAGAGGTACTCGAAGTAGCTCTCGCCGATGTACTCGGAGAGCCGCTTGATGCGTGGGGCATTGCCGCCCCGGACCTCGCTGTTGATCTTGGAGATGTTGAATATGTTGATGTGGATCGAGCCCTCCAGCATCGAACCGAACAGGCGGGTCTGGCGATACGCGACGCCGGAGCGCAGACCCCATCCAGCTTGCTCCGCCGCCTGGGAATCGGACTGGGCTTCCGCGCGGACGCCGCGGCCGCTCTCGTAGTTGTCCCCCGTGATGATCTCCGGCGGGTTGGTGACGAACTCGCTGATGCCCTGAAAGACGTACTTGGGGCTTCCCTGGGTGAAGTCGGCGATGAGCTTGTTGTAGATCGTCAGATTCGGGGCCAGAACGAAGAAGTGCCGGAGCCCCTCGACCAGATACAGATAGGCAATGAAGGCCCCCATGAGCCGCGTCTTGCCCACGCCCGTGGCGAGCGCGAAGCACAGAGAGGGAAACTCGCGCTCGAAGTCGGCAAAGGCCGTGTTCTGCGGGAACTGGGTCTTTACCGCGGCGAGGGCCGCGGCCAGATCCTCGGGTGAGTTGGTCTTCTCCAGCGAGAGGATGTCGCAGAGCTGGGCCAGAATGTCGAGCGACACCCGCTGCGGGTCGCGAAGCGACAAGCGGTTGCCGATCATGTTGACCTTCGGGTGGGGCGACGTGAAAGGGGAGGACGACATGCTCAGTTGCTCCCCTTCATGAAGAGGTCACCTTGGACGGCGGCGGCAACCTTCCGGCGAATCGCCTTTCCGTTCCCGTTGGACTTGGCCGCGACTTTGGATGTCATCGGCTCCTCGGCCGTCGGCTCGACTGGCTCCGGTGGGGCCTTGGGCAGTGTCTTGATCTCCAGCGAGTAGTCGTCCTTGTCCCACTCGCACTTGGCGAGAACCGCCTTGGGGATCTTCTTGATGGTCAGATTCGGGAACTCGCCCTTGGCGATCTTGGCCTTGAACGCCTTGCAAAGAACGAGAAGGCTCCGGCGCTCACCGACCTCGTCGGAGAGTCTGCGGATCATGTCCTTCGTGAGCGTCTGCGTGGTGACATAGATGAAGTCACTCTCCGTCGAGTGGCCGTGTTGCCAGTAGACCGTGGTGGACGGTTCGTAGCGGAACCCCTCGACTTTGCAAAGTGCGGCCGCGAGCATTTCGGCGTTGTACTCGGGGTTGATCACCCACTGCTTGAACCGGTCCTTCTTCAGCAAACTGGGGGCAAGGCGCGAGTACCGGAATCCGCCTCCCCCTCTCCAATCGGTAGCGTCGGTGACACCACCCGGGTCCTGGCCGTCGATAACCTTCTTCAAGCGGGGAATGATGTGCGTGTGGCAGTGATCTCCCAGCTCCACCATGATCCAGCGGCGACCCATCTTGTGAGCAACCGCACCGGTAGTACCGGAGCCAGCAAAGGAGTCGAGAACCCAGTCACCCTCCGCTGTTGCGATCTCAAGGATTCGCTTTAGCAGCCGCTCGGGCTTTGGAGTGCCAAATGGCTCCTCATTGGGAACGAGAGCTTTGACTTCCGCCTTTGACGTGCGGTTACTACCGACCTCTTCATGGGTCCAAATTGTTTCTGGTGGCCGTCCGCGAAGGTTCTCGGCGTAGATTCTGAAGTAGGGAGTCCAGCCTCTGCGACCTTCAACCCACTCGATCCGATCCTTTTCCTCTTCGCACTTGTCCGGGCTCCATCGCCACGCCCCGTCGGTTCCGTCCTGCTTTTTCGGGTACACATCCGTGCCATCCGGCGCAGTCAACTTGAAGTAGAGGTTTGGGCGCGCAGCACGCGAGTCGCCTTGCCCACCCATCGCACGCAACGGCTTGGTGTAGTAGCGTCGCCCCTTGTCATCCGTCCTGTCGTAGTGCTCCGGAGGTCCATCGGTCAAACCGATTCGTTGAAAGTGCACCGAGGTCTTGGCCTTCGCGAAGGCAAAGATAAAGTCGTGCCGAGAGGAGAAGTGTTCAGCATCCATTCGAGGACTATCGGATTTCTCCCAAATCACGGTACCCAGGAAATTCTCCCTGCCGAACACTTCATCCATCATCACCTTGCAGTAATGGGCCTCGTTGTCGTCAAGGGTGACCCAGATGGAGCCGTCGTCGCGGAGCAGCCGTCTCAAGATCTCTAGTCGGTCACGCATCAGTGACAGCCACAGCGAGTGCTCCACACCATCGTCATAATGCGTGAAGGCTGTTCCCGTGTTGTACGGCGGATCGATGTAAATGCACTTCACCTTGCTCGCGAACTCAGCTTCCAGCGCTTTGAGTGCCAGTAGGTTGTCACCAAAGATCAACCGGTTGTCGAACTGGTCGTTCTTCGAACGCCGCACCTTCGCGTGATACGACTGTCTCGGATCCTCAAGGAGAATCCGTGGCTCCAGCCGCGGCCGGTTCTCCTTGCCGATCCAGGTTAGTTCGAGTCTGGTCTTGCCGTTGCCCATCGGTGTCCGCCGTCGTTGAGGCCAATGATCAGGAAGTTGCACCCAGAAGGTACCCGGTCGTCAAGCCGTGGTCCTTGAACCACTTCTTGACCTCGCTCTTGTTGTCCTTGAGGACGCGGTCGATCTCGTCGGACGCGTCCGACCAGAACTTCCAGCCGACGAGTCGCGATGCGACAGCCTTCACCTGCTCAAGCTGCTGCTTCGAGAGGTCGCGGTAGAAGGGACGGGCCTTCTCGTCGGAGTCCACGAGTTCGAGTTTCGCGGCCACTGCATCCACCAGCAGCTCGGCCCAGGCCATGATCGACTTGGAGCTGAACATCCGACGGAGCTTCCGCTGCGTCGTGTCGGACGCCGCGGCTCCCGCGTTCCAGGCGTTCAGGGCCAGGTCGTGGAGCATGTTCATCAGGGCCACCACGTTCTCCACCTCGGCCTGACGCTTGTACGCCTCGGTCGCCATGTTGTCCTCGACTGGCTCCCGGTACATGAAGCACGCGAAGATGGACTTGCTCAGCATGTCCATCGTGATCGGCTTCTCGTCAGAGCCGCGGTTCCCCGCCGAGATGTACTTGGCCATCTTGTTGTCGGTGTGCTCGATGACCGAGTTGTACAGGTACGACCGGAACTGCTCGGTCCGGTCGGACTTCTTCAAGCCCCCGTCCTTGCGGGAGAGCCACTTCATGAAGCCGGCCTCGCTCTTGATGCCATCGGTTTCGTCTTTCTTGTACTCCTCAAAGTCGGCACCGAACTGGGAGCCCAGCTTCATGACCATGATGGAGGAGAAGAAGCGGGTCTGCGCGAACTTGTCGTGGGCGGAGATGTTCGTCTGGTTCAGGAGCCGGATGTCGCAGGTGACATAGACCTTCACCTCGAACTCGCGGCGACCGGCCCAGAGGAGCCCGGCGATCTTGTGCTGACCGTCGAAGAGCTTGAGGCGATTCCCCACCACGCGGCCGATCGATGGCTGGAGCACCGGGTGACGTTGGAAGTGGCGGTACAGCTCGAAGACCTTGTCGGCGATGAGGTAGCGGGGCTGAAGGCCGATGCCCTGGTCGGACTCGTCGTCGCTCTCGATCAGGTCCACCGGCACCGTGGCGTAGAAGTACTTCCAGCCCGTCGCAGGACACGTGTAGAGGCGGTGCTTGGCGTTACCGACGGTGCTGCGAAGCTCGATGAGCCCGTCGGTCTCGACTGCCTCGATCACCTGGCCGTAGCGTTTGATGTCGTCGCTGTCCTTCAAGTACCCGAGCAGGTTCCCCAGCGTGAGCCGGTCCCCGAGCTTGAAGAACTCGTCGAGCCGACGCTTGACGCGGTAGTCGGCGAGGGGAAGCGTCCCTTTGGCCCGATTGGTGTCGCCCGACATCGGGGCGATGTTGTTCAGGTCCGTGTCGCCACCTTCGGCGAAGGCGTGGATGTGGTCGAACTCGACCTTCTCGTCCTCGGGGATGGGCAGACCGGTGGCAAAGTCACGGCGGCCGTGCATCTTGAGGATCTGATCCTTCTCGTCGTCGTTTAGCTGTCTGCGAAGCGTAATACTCACCCGTCATTCCTCCACGGTCTGTGACTCACTACCGGTTCAGAGAAGGCTCCAGCGTATGGTGAACATCTCTTCGAGCGTGTCCGAGCGATTGAGGCGCTCGGCTGTCTCGGCGATGATCTGGGACTTCCGGGCGTCCACTTCGTCCTGTGCTGCGAAGTAATCCTTCCGCCGCTTCGCCCGTTCGGCCTCCAGATCGCGCACGTTCTTCTGGGCATCGAGTTTCGCCGCGAGGGAGGAAGCGGTGAGGGCGGCACGCCGGGCATCGGAGATCGCTCGGTCGAGGTCTCGAAGCTCCTGCTCCAGTGCGAGCTTTCGGTCGTCCGCCCAACGATCAAGTTTTTGGATCTCGGTGTCGAACCACCGGCCTTGGCGGTTCGCGGCCTCTTCGATGAGGCTCGTCTTGGCGCGGGCAGTGCCTTCTGCAAGCACCTGACGAACCGAGTCAGGAAGGGTTGCGGCAGCACCCGCCGCTGCCGGCAAGTCGAAGAGCCGTCGGGCCTGGATGTCGTCAACTGCCCGGCCCGAATCGGCAACAGCCGACAGGAGGATGGCGTCTTCTGTTTCAACAGAGCTGATCGTGAGCCGCGAGCACACGAGCCAGCCACGCTCGCCGCGGAGCGATTCGAGCACGGCGATGTTCTTGCCGCTTGCGGCAAGGTCGAAAGCCACTTCGCGGATGGGAAGGGTGAGGGAACGGCCGCGTTCCAAGACGCGCTGGGCGAGGGAGTGGCCGACACGGTACGTGTTGGCGTCGGTCACGCCCTTTCCCATGCGGTACGGGCCAGCGTGGATGACTTCATCGGGTACTGAAGGGAAGGGGTTCCGAATGAGCATGAAGCTGTGAGTGGAGTCATCGAACTTGGCCGAGTCGGCCAGGATGTGGCGAGTGAGGTGCCAGAGTTGCTGGTTGAAGCGGTCGAGCACGCCCTTGGTCTGAATGCGGACCTTCTCGACAACTTCCTGGTCAAAGTTGTCCAGGAGCTTCTCGCGAGCGTCGCGCTGGCCTTCGGCGATCTCGTGCTCAAGCTCACGCTGAAGGTCGTCGAACTCAAGCTGGATCTGGTCTGCGCTTCGGCACCGCTGGTAGATGGCCGCGATCCGCTTCTCAAAGTCCACGCCCGATTCCACCGCTCCGAGCACCTCATCGCTTGATCCGAAGACGCCCCGAAAGAGCCGGAACTTCTGGTCGAGTAGCTCGTAGACCCGCTGGTCCGCGGCGTTGGCCTTGTTGAGAAAGTTCACCACCACCACGTCGTACTTCTGCCCGTAGCGGTGACAGCGGCCGATCCGCTGCTCGATGCGTTGGGGATTCCACGGCAGGTCGTAGTTGATGACGAGGTTGCAGAACTGGAGGTTGATGCCCTCGGCCGCGGCCTCGGTGGCGATGAGGATAGAGGCGGACTCGCGGAAGTGGTCCACCAGGGCCGCCCGCATGTCGGCGGAGGGAGAACCAGAAACCCGGTCGGTGCCCTCGTGCTTCTTGATCCACTCCGCGTAGATAGCTTTCGAGACGGCGTCAGTGTTGGTGCCGTTGAAGAGCATGACCCGTCCGGCAAACTCGGTCTCGTTCAGGATTCGAAACAGGTACTCCTGCGTGCGACGGGACTCGGTGAAGATGACAGCCTTCTGCTGAAGCCTCCCGCCCTGACCGGACTCGCCGCGGGCTTCGGCCGCGGCTGCAAAGCCGCGGCGGAGTGCGGTGAGGAGCACCTCACCCTTTGAGTTTTTGAGGATGGAACGGGCCAGCTCGTGGAACTTCCGCAGCTCGGCGAGTTCGTCGCGCAACTCCTTGAGTTGCTCTGCTGTGAGGGCCTTCTTTGTGGACTGGATTGAGGCGTCCTCTTCGCCATCCCACTCGTCGGCCAGTTCGTCCACGGTCTCCACATCAGACGGAAGTTCGGCAGGAGGCTCGGTCACCGGTGCGGCTTGGGCGGACGCTGCTTCGAGCCGTTCGACCAATCCCTGGAGTGTGCCCGAGATCGCGAAGGTCGATGATGCGAGGAGCTTTCGGAGAATGAGCGTCACCAGTTGCCGCTGACTCGCGGGAAGCGCGTAGAGCGTCGGACGCTGGAGGTAGTTCGAGACCAGGTCGTAGAGACGCTGCTCGTCTTCGGTCGGCACGAACTCCTGCACCAGGGCGTGCCGATTGGTGTACTTGACGTATTCCAGCACTTGGCGGCGGAGCGTTCGCTTGCAGATGGGGCGAAGCCGCTCCTTGAGTTCGGCGAAGTCTTCTCCGTCGTCGGGCCTTGCGAAACGAGCCTTGTAGCTCTTGAGGTCGCCGAAGGCGAAGTCGTCAACGATGCTCACAAGCCCGTACAGTTCCAGGAGCGAGTTCTGGAGTGGCGTTGCCGTGAGCAGCACCTTGGGGTAGGTGGACACCGCCTCCTTGATGGCGGTCGCGATCTTGCTGGTGTTCTTGTAGACGTTTCGAAGGCGGTGCGCTTCGTCGATGACCACCAGGTCCCACTGGGTCTGCCGGAGATATGGCTCCTTCGACCGAGCGAACTGATAGGAGCACAGGACGATTGCGTTCTGCTGAAAGGGGTTCAGGTTCCCGCCGCGGAGCACCTCGTTGAACGAACGTGCTTCGAGAATGACCGACGGCAAGAAGAACTTGTCGGCCAGCTCCTGTGCCCATTGCTTACGCAGGTTGGCGGGGACGATGACGAGCAGGCGACGCTTGCGCTCCGCCCACTTCTGAGCGAGGAGGAGGCCGGCCTCGATGGTTTTTCCGAGGCCGACTTCGTCGGCGAGGATCGCCCCCTTCGAGAACGGGCTTCGAAACGCGAAGAGTGCGGCTTCGACCTGATGGGGGTTGAGGTCAACCTGGGCGTCCGACAGAACCGCCGCGAGCTTCTCGACACTGTCCGACGAGCAACGCTTCGCCAGCTCGTGGGCGAGGTACTTCGCGTGGTAATCGGTCATGGACCCGGTGTGGTTCAAAGCTTGATTCGCTCGATCTCGTCCAACGTGATCTCGTCACTCGTCCGGTCGTACAGCTTTGTCGTGCGCGGGCTCTCGTGGGCCGCGATGGCCTGAGCATTCTCGATTGTCCCGCCGTTGTCGAGGTAGGCGGTGATCCCCGTGGCCCGAAACGTATGACAGCAAGTGTTAGGGGGAAGTCCGGCATTCCGGGCTCGCCGTTTGACCATCCGGAACACGTCGTTCCGGCTCAAAGGACGAAGAGTAACCGTTCCTCGCCGGTCGAGCGTGCGGAACAGGGGAGAACGCTTCTCCCGGGCGAGCCCCGCGGCCCGGATGTACGCGTCGAGGTACTCCTCAGCGGTGTGATGGGCCGGTACCTGATGGAGCTTCCCGCCTTTCTCGTGGAGCCGTAGCCACCAGCGCTTCCCCTCCGCGTAGTAGTCCTGGACCTCCATACCGACGACTGCACTGACCCGGGCGAAGCTGTAGACCATGAGTCCGATAAGTGCGCGGTCGCGAAGCCCGATGACGGTTGTCGTGTCGATCGAGTCCAAGAGTTGCCGGGCCTGCTCCCGGGAGAGCACCGGGGTCTTGCCGCGCTTTACGACATGGGTCGGGCCGCGAACGGAGCTGGCCGGGTTGGACGGAATGATCTGTCCGACCACGAGCCAGTCGAACAGCATCCGGATCGCGGCGAGGTGCTGCTTCACCGTCGGTCGCGACTTCTCGCGGCCAAGCTCCTCGATGTACGCCGCGACAACCATCGGCTCAATCTGGTCCAGGTCGCGGAAGCCGCGCTCTTCGGCCCAGAGGCAGAAGTGCCGGACCGCTCGGGCGTACGCCTCGCGGGTGTTCTTGTTCCTGATCTGCCCGGCAAAGAACTCCATGAAGCGGCGCCGGGCCTTGGGC
>JAEYNG010000332.1 GCA_023412695.1 Planctomycetota bacterium
CCATAGGGCCGCGGGCTGCTGCGCCACGGCCTCGATCGCGCCCGGCGCAAACACCGCCGCCGCGAACTCACTCTGGCGGAGCACCTCGCCCAGCCCACCGAGCCACCCGGCAAACGGCAGCGGGAAGCTCGCCTTGGGCCGCGTCAGCACCCAGTCCGGCACGGTGCCGCGGAACGCCGCGCGAAGCGGCAGCTTCGTCCCGGCCGGCAGCCCGTTCACCGGCGGCACAAACTTCGCCGACGCAGGCAGCGACTCCGCCAGCTCTGCGACGCACACATCCGCAAACGGCGTGCGTCCCTCGACGCCCTCGAGCATCGTCGAAGTGTCGAGCCGTTGCAACAGACCCGCGAGGTTCACCCGCCGAAGGTAGCGCAAATGAATGTCGAGCCCCGACGCCTCCGGCCCCGCCGACGCCGCGAGCTCCACGAACTCCGAAGCCAGCTCCGCCCGCATCACCGCATCATCTCCGCATGCGCGCCAAACGTCTTCAATGAACAGGTCCGGCTTCGAAGCCGTCGGCGTCCAGGCGTTTGTATCGATGTGCAGCATCGCCCTGCGCATCGCAAGCTCGCCCGCGTCAACACCGCGTGCGGATTGCTCAAAGTTCGCCGCCGTCGCGACGATCAGGTCATACCCGGCCAGCAGCTCGTCCGCACCCTCCCCCGAAAGTGCAACGACCTGCCCGTCCGCACGCAGCCGTCGCGCCACCTCGCGGATCGCGACCTCATTCGGTGTGCTCAGCGGCGTGCCGAGCCGGTCCACCATCTCCATCCACCGTTCAAGAAACAGCCGCTCCGTCATCGGCACCTGCGTGTGCCGCGTGCCGAGTTCCGCCGCCGCGCGCCGAGCGCACGCAAGGTCCGCCTCCGCCGCGCCGTCATCAAAGCCCGAGCAGTACGTCCGCACCGGCCCATTCGCCGCGAGTCCGGCCTGCGCTGCACACGCCGCGATCACCGTTGAATCGATCCCCCCGCTGAGCAGCGAACAGACCGGCACATCCGCCCGCAGGTGACACGCGACCGACTCCCGCAGCGTCTCGCCGAACACCTCCGCCGCCCTTCGCCCAAGCTCCGGCTCTACCGGCACCGACCGCCAGCGCTCCAGCGTGCGGGCCCGCCCGCAGTTCAGATCGATCTCCAACACCTCCCCCGGTCGTACGACACGGACCCCCTCAAACAACGTCCGCGAGCCCAGCGTCGTGCGGATCGTCGTCAGGTACGAACTGACCGTCGCAAGGTCCGGCGCGGCCGGAATCTCCGGATGCGCGAGAATCGCCTGCGGCTCGCTCGCCAGCACGAACGTCGGCGCATCGCCGCCCGTCGAGCACCAGTACAACGGCTTGATGCCCAGCGGGTCGCGCGCGACAAGCGCCCGCCGCTCGCGCGTGTCATACGCGACGACCGCGTACATGCCGCGCAGCCGCGAGAACGCCCCCTCGCCCCAGGCCGCGATCGCCGCAAGAACGGTCTCCGTGTCGCTCGCCGTGCGGAACCGAACGCCCGTCCCGGCCAGCTCCGCCCGGATCGCCGCGTCGTTGTACAGCTCGCCGTTATATGCGATCGCCCACCGTCCGTCAGCGGTCACCATCGGCTGCGCGCCGTCCGGCGTCGGGTCGATCACCGCCAGCCGGCGGTGCGCCAACGCCGCGGCGAGGTCCTTTGACCGCCACAGCCCCGCGCCATCCGGCCCGCGATGCGCCATCGTGTCGCGCATGCGCTCGAGCTGCGCATCGGTGAGCGTGACCGGGCCGCCGGACGAAAACACCGCAAGGATTCCGCACATGCCACCACTATCGGCGTGCGGCATGCGCGGCCAGCATCAAACTCGGCGATCTGCTCAAACCCAGAGCGAGACGATGAGCGCTGGCTCCTTGAGCTTGCCCTGCCAGTCGCCGACGTTCGTCGACACGAACTTCACCTCGTAGTCAGGATGCGCGTCGAGCCATTGGTTGATCTGATCATCCATCGCCGCGAGCGACTCGGGCGCGAGCCGGCAGTGGAACGACCGCACGTGCGTCGCGCCGGTGCCGGTCAGGTTCGTCTTGCGCTTCCAGTTGTCGGTGTGGCGCGTGTTGACGTTCCCCATCAACGCCTGGTTGATGTGCTGGATCTTCGGCCGGTTCTCCGCCTCCGCGACTTGGTTCGGCGGCTTGACGGTGGGGATCACCCCGGTCGCGGGAATCCCCGTGCCGTCTCCCAATGGGTGAAGCGTCGCGTCTCGAGTCATGACGACCTCCTTCCACGCCTGGATGTGAACCCCGCGCCCCATGAACCGGCCGAACGGCCTCTGCCTACAGTATGCCAACTTCTAGCAGGGGATGCCAACCGGAACGTCCAATGACCCGGCGAATCGGCGACTTGTCCACCTTCCCACCGACGCCCGAGTTCGATCAGGTCCACCCGGAACACGGCAGGTAACTGCTCAACCTTGCACGTCCCGGCCATCACACGCACCACGCCTCCTCGATCCCCAGAAACGGGGCCTTCATACTCCAAATACTCGCGGCGATGATCCCCGATCCGCTCCGCCGAAAACGGGGTCGATCCTGCCAAGTCCGCCTCACACGGCAACCGGAAGCTCACCAGACCGGCGGCTCCCTCTACCTCGAGCATCCAGTCCAGGTGTGCGCTTCCGTCCGCAAGCGTGTGTTTCAGCAGCACCCATCTCGTCATGCCCGATGGTACGTTTTTCGGCCGTGACAACGCGGCCAAAGCCGGTACACTTGCCGCGCTCGACTTGCCAGCCCCCGTAACCGGGGCCATCCACGGAGCTGCTCCATGACGACCCGACTGTGCCTGCTCGTCTGCCTTGTCCTCGCCACGCTCAACCTCGGCGGCTGCGCGCAGCGCTCGCTATTGGCCGTCCGCCAGTCCGGCGACGCCCACTTCGCCCGCGGCGAGTACACCGAGGCCCAGACCGACTACGAGGAGTACCTCTCCCGCAGCCCGGCCCGCCCCGAGGTGCACTACATGCTCGGCCGAACGTATCTGGCCCAGGGCCGCACCGCCCAGGCGCGTGAGCAGCTCCTGCTGTCGTACCGGCTCCGCCCCGAGGATGACGAGCTCTTCGGCCACGTCTGCGAGGGGCTCTTCGCCGACAAGCAGTACGAAGAGCTTAACCGCCTCCTGCGCCAGCGGACGATCGACCGCGGCCGCATGCAGGACTGGCTGATGCTCGCCGAGTACTCGCAGAAGCAGGGCGATATGGACGAGGCCCAGCGGGCGCTGCTGACCGCCGCGAAGGTGGACGGCGGGCAGTCCGTCGAGCCGCACATCGGCCTCGCGAAGATCTACATGGCCGCGGGCGACCGCACGCGCGCGGTCGAGCGCCTCCGCATGGCCTACTTCGTCGAGCCGCAGAACGGCGAGGTCCCCACGCTCGCCACCTCGCTCGGCGAGATCGTCGGCCCCTCGTTCGGCCTCCCGCCGGCGGAGATGTCGCAGGTGACCGAGGTCCCCACCGACAACCGCTGATCACGCCTGCAACAGCCTTCCTTCACGGCCGGCGCGGCAACGCGTCGGCCGTTTTTCATTGGCCGCCGCCCACGGCCGGCAAATGCAATCAACCCATTAGCCCGCCCGCCGCCTGCTCCCGAGCGGCGCGATCCGCTGCGGCGTGTAGCTCGCCACCGGGTCGTACGGCTGGTCGTCAAACTCAAACGTCGGACGGGCAAGCCGCACCTGCGGCCGCGTGGCGACGTTGAGGATCAGCCCCGTCATCATCCACACGGTCAGCATCGACGACCCGCCGTAAGACACGAACGGCAGCGTGATGCCGATGATCGGCAGGATACCCAGCGTCATCGCCATGTTGATGAAGATCTGCGCGCCGACGACCGCGCAGCAGCCGACGACGACCAGCCGCGCGAACGCGTCCTTGCAG
>JAEYNG010000171.1 GCA_023412695.1 Planctomycetota bacterium
GCGGCCTTCTGCGGCGCGGGCGATACGGGAGTTTCAGTTGCGGCGGGGCCATCCGGCTGCACGGCGAGTGCGGCGCTCGTGAAGATCGCGATCGCGGCGAGCTGGGTGAGGCTGGCGAGGTGCATGCGTACCGGCTCCTTGGGCAATGGGCGATGCTGGTTCCGAGTGTACTGGCTTGATGGCGCTTCGGCCCGGCCGTGCAAAAAGACAAGAACCCTCCGCTTGGGAGGGCTCTTGCCGCTTGCTGTCGTCACAAATCCGAATGCGGTCGAGAGGAGTCGAACCTCCACGGGTGTGACCCCACCAGAACCTGAATCTGGCGCGTCTGCCAATTCCGCCACGACCGCGTTGTGCAAGCGTTTGAACAATAGCCATCGCCACGGTGGACGGCAACGCCTCCCCTCGGGCCGCGTGCCGGGGATGTCATGGCTTCGCGGCCTGCGGGTAGAGCTGGATCCGGTCGTGGACGATGAGCACAAGGTCGTCCTTGCCGTCGCCCGTGGCGTCCGCGACGATCGCGGCACGCGGCTCGAACATCCGCGACGAGCCGCCCGAGAAGAGCCGGGATTGGAAGACCTCGAACTCCATCGCGGGGTGCAGGGCACGCGTGGCGGAGAAGGTCAGCACCTGGCACATCTGCTCGCCCGCGTCGAGCACGACCACGTCGAGGAAGCCGTCGCCGTTCAGGTCCCCGATCTCGAGCTCGTGCTCGACCCGGCGCTCACTCTCGGACCGCTCCGCCGCGAACTCCGTCAGCCCCGCCCGCGGCCCGGACAGGCGCACAAGCGCGAAGCCCTCCTCATTGGTACAAAGGATGCCCGGCTCGGTGCCGCCGCCGAACGCGCCCGCCCATGTCCCGCCGAGCGCAAAGCCGCGGACGCGGAGCTTGCCGCTGACGGTGTAAGGGTCCTCCGGCCGCTCGCGGGCGAGGACGAGAAGCCGGCCGTTGCCGCGGTCGGCAACGATGATCTTCGCCGCCGAGCCCTTGCCGAGTGTGGCCAGACCTGTAAGCCGAGCGCCTGTGTCGCGGACGGTGAACTGCTCGGCGACGCGCCAGCCCGCCTTGCGATCGAACACGCACGCGCGGACAAAGTTCTCGTCCGCGATCAGGAGCTCGTCGTGACCGCTGCCGTCGATGTCGAGCAGCGCGGTGTTCTCCGGGCCGGCCGCCTGCACAAGACCGAACTGCGGCATATCGGCGTCGGTGAGCACCTCGAACGCCGAGCCGCCACTCTCGCCGGTGCCGCGGACGAGCACCATCGGCTCGCCGGGGGTGAACAGGAGCAGGTCGGCATGGCCGTCTTGGTCAGGGTCCGCCGCGAGCATGCTCTGCGGCGGGCGGTTGACGTTCTTGAGTTCGATAAGCGTCGGCTCGCCCGAGGGACGATGCAGTTCGAGCGTGTGGTCCCGCTTCTGGCGGACGACGACCGCGAGCACGGGCTGATCGTCGATGCGCAACGCGGCCATCGCGACGGGCGTCGCGCCGGCGGTGCGGATCGAGATGGGCTCCGGGAAGCTCAGCCGCCCCTTCTCGGCGTCATAGGTCGCCACGCCGACCGACTTCTCCTCCTCCGAGAGTACGAAGACTTCGAGCGGGCCCGCGCCGTCCCACTGCTCCATCGCGACCGACTTGGGCTTCTTGAACGCGCTGAAGGACTCGCCGCGCCCGAGCCCGAGGCCACGGGACTGGCGGTGGATAACGACCGAGTTGGTGCGTGTGTCCGTCGCGACAAGATCGAGCAGGCCGTCGGCGTCGATGTCGGCGATGGCGATGGAACGGTCCTTGCTGGGGCCATCGGCGAAGCCCGTCACCTCGGCCTGCGCCTCCATCTCCGCACCGCCGGCGTGTGTGACAAGCAGAGCCGCGGCGGGGGTCGCGGAATAGTCATAGAAGACGATCCGCCGCGAGGCCTTCTCGATCACACCGATCGACGCCGCGGCGCGGCCGCGAAAGCGGACCGGCTCCGCCTCGCGGAGCTGGGGCATCTCGAAGCGCGTCTCGGCTCCGAGGACCCCCAAACGCGTCGCGCTGCGCGGGTCCTGCCGACGGAGCCAGAGGCGGATCGGCGCGGCATCGTCCGGCGATACCGCCAGCAGGTCGGTCTCGCCGTCGCCGTCGTAGTCCTCTGGGAAGATCGCGGCGAGCGGGCTCGATGACGAGAGCACGAGCGGGTCGCCGATGACGCCGTCCCGGCTGAGCGGAAAGACGTGCGCCTTGCCATCCACGAGCGCGGCCAGCTCGGGACGCTGGTCGCCGACGAGGTCTGCGAGCGCAAAGCCGTCCTGCCCCGCCCCGAGGTCCGGGGTGCGGCGACGCGTCACCGAGGTGAACTTCATCGGCTCCGATTGCCGCAGGATGACGAGCTCCGACGGGTTCGAGCCGGCGTAGAAGATGTCGAGCCGGTCGTCGCCGTCGTAATCGAACAGGCGGATCGCGGTCGCGCGGTGCGCGATGCTGACCTCGTGCCGGTCGTACCACGGATTCGGCGGCAGTTCGTTCGGGCGGGCCTGCCGCTCCTGCTGCGCCACGGTCCGCGGCTCGGCGCGGAGCAGGTGAACCTCGATCCGGCTCTTGCGGTTGTTGACAACAACAAGGTCCGGGCGGCCGTCGGCGTCGGCATCTGCGACTACCGCCGGCCCGCAGTCGTCGTCTACGACGACGGTGCGCAGACCGTCAAACCCGAAGTAGCGGGCAAGGTCATCCGCGGACTGCGCGTGCGCAAAAGGGGCCGCGAGGGTGAGGGAAAGAACGAGCGCATTCGCCGCGTGCATGCAAACCTCCGAGCGGGGCTCGAGAGTCGGCCCCGCGACAAGCTTACCGCGGAGGCGCGGAGCGCGTGCGGATCAGCAGCCGGAGAACCAGTCGCCAAGGAAGATGAACAGGTCGGGGACCGCCGTCGTGCCGTCGCCGTCGGCATCGCCCCCGGCGTTCTGTGCAAACCAATCGGAAAGGAACGCGAGCATATCGTGCACGGTCTGCACACCATCGCCATCGTGATCGGCGAGGCACGAGGCCGCGCCGGGCACCGGGAGTGCGGCATGAAGTTGCAGCGATTCGAAGCTTTCAGGATTCGTGGTGTGCAGGCGGACGCGACCCGCGGCGGGTGCGGCGTTGCAGCAAATGCTGAAGTTGGCGAGGGTCCCCCACTGCAACGCGGTCGCCGCGGCGTCGCCATGGTCGATCGGCGCGTGCCACAACCAGTCGCCGCTGACCAGGTCCGCGCTCCACGTAGACGTCTCTGAGCCATCATGCGATGGGACGCGGGCGTCCGCCGCGACGACGGTGATGCGGCGTGAGAGCGGGATCGCGAACGCCCGAACGGGTGAGGCGGAGGTCAGGTTGGCGACGCCGTATTCGTAGTGCCAGCGGTTCCCGCCCACGCGGACGACCCTCGCGGCGATCGAATACTCGCCGCCGGCAAGGTCGGCGACGCGTTCGAGCTCGACGCCGTCGGCGAGTTCGGGCCACGCGTCAATCGCGGGCGTGCCGACTTTGGTAACGGCGATCGGTATGAGTGTGGCCGAAGTCTCGCCGGCCACGGGCCGGAAGACGCGATGGCTGATGTTGTTGGCGCGGTTCTGAAAGGGCTCGTCGATGTGCACGACGATCGCCTCGGCGACGAGGTCGCTCGATACACCCGGCGCGGAACGTGCCTGCGCCTCCGCGATGACAAGCCGGCCCGCCGCCTCGGTCGTCGCGCGCGTGTGGGGTGAGCGATGCCAGCCGGTCGCGATATCGAGTTCGAATCGCGGACCGCGCGCATCGAGGCGGGCGGTAGACGCCGGACCGTGCGGATCGGAGCAGCCGGGGGCGATCTGGTGTGCAGCCCCCCCGCTGCACGTACACACGCCGCCCATGTTGAGCGGCCGCCCAGCGTGATAGCACCAACTTGACGCGAGCTGCTCGAACCGGCTGACGCCGCGATCGAACGTGTGTTTATAGAGGTTGAACGTCTGGACCGGGTGATGGACGGTCGAAAGGTCCGCGGCGATCGGGACGTCGCCGAAGTTGGTCTGGCGCGTACCAAAGTCGAGCACCACGCGGCCGTCGCCCGGACGTGTGAGCCGGACGCCCTCGATATGGGTAATGGCGAGGTCTGCTCCTGGCGAGCCGCACTCCGGCGGCGCGGCCGCAATAGACATCCAGGCAAGACTCCCCACGATCCCGGCGATCAGCATCCCGTTCTCCTGCGCCCCGCGCCTGCTCAGGCTTTGATCTGTTATTGCCCCTTGCCGCTGACGCGCTCGGTGTTGGCGTGGATGCAGGCAGAACCTCCTGATGGGTCGGGGTGCGGCGCGGGTCCTACTATCGCGGCTCGCACCATCGGGTGGGGAGCTGCGCCGCGGTTGGCGCCGGCTCTGGACCCCGGAGATTGAACCATGGCCTCGACTGATACCGCGGAGCGTCCGAACAATGTAAAGGTGACGGATGTCGGCCCGAGCCGCAAGAAGCTCTCGATCGAGATCCCGCCGGAGACGGTGACCGAGCACCTGGGTTCGTCTATTGAGACGCTGACCGCCGAGACCGAGCTGCCCGGCTTCCGCAAGGGTCGCGCCCCCCGCCGGCTCGTCGAGAAGCGCTTCGGCAGCACCCTCCGCCGCGAAGCCCGCAACCAGCTCGTCGCGCAGGCCTACTCGAAGGCGGTCGAGGAGAACAAGCTGCGCGTCATCGGCGACCCGATCAGCGAGGACCTGATGAAGGTCGAGATCGAGGACGGCAAACCGCTTTCGTTCGAGGTCGAGATCGAGGTCCTGCCTGAGTTCGAACTGCCGAGCTTCGACGGCATCGCCGTGAAGAAGCCGAAGCTCGAGGTCACCGACGAGATGGTGCAGAAGGAAGTGGACCGCCTGCTCCTCAACGAGGGCCGGCTGGAGCCCAAGGAGGCCCCGGGCAAGGGCGACTACCTCACCGGCCACGCGACCATGGTCGACGAGTCGGACGAGAAGTTCTACGACATCCAGGACGCGGTCGTGCAGATCCCGGCCGACGACAAGAACGGCCGCGGCATGATCCTCGGCGTGATGGTGGACGACTTCGGCAAGCAGATCGGCAAGCCGGAGGTGGGCAAGTCGTTCACCGTGACGACAACGGGCCCGGAGAACCACGAGAACGAGAAGCTCCGCGGCAGGAAGCTGACAATCACGTTCAACGTCGCGCGGGCGGACGAGATCATCCCCGCGACCGCCGACGAGGTGGCGCAGCGGTATGGCCTCGAGAACGCGTCGAAGGTGAGCGAGGTCATCCGCGACCGCATCCAGCAGCGCGCGGCGATCGAGCAGCAGGCCGCGATGCGTACGCAGGTCGCCCGCTGGCTCGTCGAGAACGTCTCGATGGAGATGCCCGAGCGCGTGACCGCGGCCCAGACGGGCCGGAACCTTGAGCGCCGCCGGCTGGAGCTTTCGTATCGCGGCGTCGACCCGCAGAAGATCGAGGAGCAGCTCGCCGAGCTCCGCGCGGCGTCGAACGACGCGGCGGTGCGCGAGCTCAAGCTGTTCTTTATCCTTGACCGCGCCGGCGAGGCGATGGACGTCAAGGTGACCGAGGCCGAGCTCAACGGCCGCGTTGCCCAGATGGCCGCGATGCGCGGCGAGCGGCCCGAGAAGCTCCGTCAGGAGCTCTTCGCCCGCAACCAGATGGGCATGGTCTGGACGCAGATCCGCGAGCACAAGACGCTCGACGCGATCATCGCCAAGGCCAAGGTCGAGGAAATCAGCCTCGAGGACTTCAACAAGATGATGGGCGAGCAGGCCGAGGCGTCGGCCCCGGCGAAGAAGTCGTCCTCGAAAAAGTCCGCGAAGAAGGACGAGGGCGAGGCCGCCGACGAGGGCGAGGCCAAGCCCAAGAGCAAGTCGAAGAAGAAGGCCGAGTAATCGCTCGCGTTCAGGTGTTCGCCAAGGGCCGGAGCACACGCTCCGGCCTTTTTCATGCGCCGGCTTGCCCAGGCTCGGGTGACTCGTCCGCAATGGCGAAGGCGCGGATGAGATAGTGGCCCGCGGCGGAGACAAGGCAGATCACCAGCACGCCCGCAACCGTAAAGGCGATCACCCGCACCGGCCCGGCCGCACCGGCGAGTGTGCCCCGGGCCGCCCAGAAGCCCGCGCCGAGCGCCACCAGGGCGACACCCGCGCCGATACCCGTCGCCAACAGCGGGAGCGAAGCCCTCGGGCGGCGGGCGAGGACGACGGCCGCGGCCGCTAACGCGAACGCTGCCGCGAGTGCTGCGCGGAGGACCAGCAGGTACTTCAGGTCGATGCCGACAAGTGTTTTCCCTGAACCAACATAGCCAAGCAGGCCACCCGCGCCGACCGCACCGGCGATGCAGAGCAGAGCGAGGGCAGGGCCGTCCCGGAAACGCCCGAGGCTCAGGAGCACGCCGAAGACCGCCGCGACGGTGATGAGCACCTCGAACCCGAGCATGAACCAATAGACGGGCGGGTTGAAGAGGATCAACGCGGCCATCGCAAGGCCGCTGATCCCGGCGATAGCGCTCGTTGCGGCGACGGCGACGCGGAAGACAGGACGGTCGGAGAGTTGCTCGGCGCTCATGGGAAAAGTGGAAAGCTCGAGGTATCGGTGTGCTTGTATCGACCTCACCAGATTCGGGTTCGATCAAAGAGTGGATTCACGCGCGGAGTCCTTGGCGGCCTGCCCCCTTATAACGGGCGGGAAGCTGACATTGTTCTCCAGGTCGATTTCACCCGTCCTTCCCGGTCAGCCGATGAAGGCCCCATTGGCGGCACGCGAGTTGCGTGCAGCTTTGCCAGAGGGTCTTTGCGTGCACGTGAAGAAGTCGATCCCGGTGACCCGTCCAGCCGCGGCACGAGCCGCGACCCGTCGCATCCTCGCCAACTGGGCGAGTGACCTGCTGCGGGTCCGCCGTCGTGGGCTTGGGGTGCCGAGCTGGGATCGGCTGCAATCGGCCGTCCGGTCGGCAGGGCTTGCGCGTCCGCCGCGCACGGATGCGCGGGGCACCACTCTGAGCACGGAGTCGCCATGAGCGGGATTTCCAGCAGTATCGGTCTGATCAGCGGCATCGACACGAACTCGATCATTCAGCAGTTGCTCGCGATCGAGGCTCGACCGAAGCAGCTCGCGCAGCGGCGGGTCATCCAGCTCCAGTCGCAGCAGGCGTCGCTGATCGATCTCAACAGCCGGCTGTCCGGGCTCAAGAGCGCGGCGGCGGCGTTCCGATCGTCACGAGTCTTCCAGACAACCTCGGCCACGAGCTCGAACGCGGAGATCCTGACGGCCCGCGCGAACCCGGGCGCGCCCCTGGGCAGCTTCAGCTTCATCGCCGACCGCGTCGTGCAGAGCCAGCAGGCGCTCTCTCGCGGCATCACCGACCGCAACTCCACCGGCCTGGGCCTGACGTCGGTGACCATCGAGTCTGCGCAAGGCCGGCTCGACCGCGACACCGAGCTCTCGCTGCTCAACGGCGGCGAGGGGATCGCCCGCGGGCAGGTGACGGTCACGGACTCGTCGGGCGCATCGGCGACGATCGACCTGTCGCGGGTCGGCAGCGTCAACGAGGTGATGGAGAAGTTCAACTCGGCCTCCGGCGTGCGCGTGCGGCTCTCGATCGAAGGGTCGCGCTTCGTGCTGCGCGACCAGGCCGGTGGCAGCGGCACGATGACCGTTGCGAACGTGTCGGGGTACACGACCGCGACGTCGCTGGGCATCGAAGGGAGCGCGACCGGCGGGGCGATCAATGGTCAGACCGTGATGCGCATCGGCGACTCGACGCCGCTGTCGTCGCTTCGGGACGGGCTGGGCGTCGGCGTCAACAACGCGGTCGGCAACGCGACGGCGGACTTCTCAATCAAAACGCGCGACGGCTCCACGTACGCGATCGACATCGGCAACATGTACAACGGCACCGGCACGCAGACGGCGACGCCCGTCGCGACGATCGGCCAGCTCCGCGAGCGTATCAGCTCGCAGACCGACGGCAAAGTCACGCTCGAAGTCTCCGCGGACGGCCAGAGCCTGCAGCTGGTCGATTCCTCGACGCCGACCGGCTCGAACAATCTTGAGGTGATCGCAAACTCCTCGAGCACCGCCGCGGCGGACCTTGGGCTGATCGCCTCCACGACCGACGGGACGATCACCGGCCGCGCTGTGCTGGCGGGGATGAACACCGTGCTCGCGTCGAACCTCCGCGGTGGGCAGGGCCTGTCGTCGGG
>JAEYNG010000411.1 GCA_023412695.1 Planctomycetota bacterium
CCCGGCAACTACCCCGAGGGCAAGGCCACCGTCGAGGTCATCCGCATCGACGAGTCCACCGCGACCGCCCGCATCCTGAGCGAGCGTCGCGGCAACCCGGTCGTCCGCGGAGACGTGCTGGCCAACGCCGTGTACGACCCCAAGAAGACGTACAAGTTCCTCATCTACGGCAACTTCGACGCCGACGGCGACGGCCGCGCGACGTTCGAGGAGCAGTCCAACATCCGCGCCCGGATCGAGTCGTGGGGCGGGCAGGTGCTCAGCGAGCTGACCGGCGACATTGACTTCCTCGTGCTGGGCGAGCGGCCGGTGCTGCCGCCCGAGCCCGCCGGCAACGCCCCGATCGAGGCGATCAACTTCTACATGTCCCTCGTCCGCCAGGCCCAGCGCTACGACAACCTGTTCAACCAGGCCCAGGCGTCCTCGATCCCCATCCTCAACCAGAACCGGCTCTTTACGCTCACCGGTCAGCGGTGATCGACTCTCCAGCCACTTTTCGAAGCCCGGCTCATCGCGAGCCGGGCTTCGTTCGTTTTGGCGGCCTTTGATTCGCTTCCCCTCTTCTGCCTCCTTCCCGCTCCCCCAGGGTCCGACCGCACGGATGAAGCGCAAACGACGCAAGCTCTCGCTCCCCACATGGCTGCACGCGCCGGCGTACTACCTCGTGCGCTCGCTGGTCGCGGCGGCGGTGACGGGGGACCTCGAGAACGACGTCCGCGCGGCGCGGTCGTTGGCGCGCCGGTACGCGTCGTTCGAGAAGAAGCGGTTCCGCCGCACGATGGACACGCTGGGCGTGGCCTTCCCGGACATGCCGGAAGAAGAACGCCGCCGCCGCGCGCTCGACGCCTACGAGCACCTGTTCACGCTCGTGATCGAGATGGCGTACACGCCGCGGCTGATCACGCACGACTCGTGGGCAAACCACGTGCGGCTGGGGAACCTTGACGTCGCGCTGCCGTCGCTGCTGTCGGGCCGGCCGACGATCATGATCACCGGTCACTGCGGCAACTGGGAGCTGCTGGGCTTCGTGCTCGCCCTGATGGGCTTCCCGGTGCACGCGCTCTACCGCCCGCTCGACCTGCCGCCGCTGGACGCCTGGGTGCGCCGCACGCGCGAGCGCCGCGGGCTGGTGCTCATCGACAAGTTCGAGGCCGTCAAGCGCATGCCCGAGATGATGCGAGCCGGTGCGCATATCGGCTTTATCGCCGACCAGAACGCCGGCGACCGCGGCCTGTTCGTGCCCTTCTTCAACCGCCTCGCCTCGACGTACAAGACCATCGGCCTGATGGCGATGCGGTACGAGACGCCGGTGATCTGCGGGCAGGCGCGACGGCTGGTGCCGTGGCGCGACGGCCCCGAGGCAGCGGCCGGGCACACCGGCGCTGGCTTCACCAGCTTCGACGGCGAGAGCTTCCGCTACCGCCTCGACGTGTTTGACGTGATCAACCCCGAGGACTGGAAGGACCACCCCGACCCGCTGTTCTACATCACCGCGCGCTACCGCCGGGCGCTGGAGCAGATGGTCCGGGCCGCGCCCGAGCAGAACCTCTGGCTGCACCGCTACTGGAAGAGCCGGCCGCGGCACGAGCACCAGAACAAGCCGCTGCCGCGATCGATGCGCGAGAAGATCGCAACACTTCCGTGGATCACCGAGGCGGACCTCGCACGTATCGAGGAGTGGTCGGCGCGGGACGCGGCGACCATGGCCGCGGGCCAGACCGTGGGCTGATCCCCCTGCTCCCCCAGCGGCGGAGCGATCCACTCGCGCAGGGAACGGCAACGCGCCGGGCGGAGCGAACAGGGGCGTCGCAAGCGCAAACACCGGTGCGTGGGTTGCAAGGGGGCGTCCGACCTCCAACCATCGGGAGCGAAGCAGATGACGATGAACGGGCAACTCCAGGCAGGAGCAGGCAAGATGTCGGGCAAGCTCGAAGGTGTGCGGATCCTGATCGTCGATGACGACCGCGACGTGCTGGAGTCGTTCGAGGCGGCGCTGCAGGCCGAGGGGGCGGAGACGCTCGCGGTGCAGGACGGTAACGCCGCCGTGCAGGCCGTGATGGAGGAGCCGCCGGACCTGGTCGTGCTCGACATGATGCTGCCGAAGCGCTCGGGCTTCCTCGTGCTGGAGAAGATCAAGGGCTTCGACGAGGCGCCGCTGGTGATCATGGTGACCGCCAACGAGGGCCACCGCCACCAGGCGTACGCCGAGAGCCTGGGGGTGGACCGCTACCTGCTCAAGCCCGTGCCGCTGCAGCACCTGGTGAACACGGTGGTGGAGATGATCGAGCAGGAAGACGCGGAACTGGAGGCGGAGGAGTAGGCTGGAAGGCCTGATAGAGGCTCTTGCAACCAACCACCAAACACGCATTTATCCTGAATCCGAACTGTCACACTTTCCAGCGGTGGCGTTATCTTCTATATGAATGGCCGCCGCCCCCGCAACATCTCACCACGCCACCCGGGCCTCCCTGCTGCTGCGGCTACGTCCTGAGGAGCCGGGTCGAGAGGTCGCTTGGAACGAGTTTTACGAGCTTTACGCTCCAGTCATCTCGGGCTTTGCGCGAAGGGTCGGCGCGAATCGAAACGAGATTGAAGACCTTGTTCAAGAAGTTCTCCGGGCGTTCTTCGCGGCGACGCCCGAGTTCGTCTACGACCCCGCCAAGGGTCGCTTCCGCGGCTACCTGAAGACCTGCGTCTGGCACAAGATAAGCGCGATGCGTCGCAAGGCGGGGCGTGAGGCCGCGACCCTCGGCAAGCTCGTGCCTGCGGACGACAAGGTCATCGATGAGACGTGGAACGACGTGTGGGAAACTGAGAAGCTCCACCGCGCGCTCACTGCAGTGCGAGAGCGCTACGCGACCACCCCGGAGCAGCAACGCACCTTTCGCGCCTTCGAGATGTGCGCGCTGCTCGACCGCCCGACCGACCACGTCGCCAAGGAACTCGGGATGGATGTGCAGAGCGTGCGCGCCGCCAAGTCCCGAGTTGGCAAAGCCCTCCGCGAAACCTTCGACCATCTTGACGACACGACAGGCTGACGCATGCCCGACCGCCTTCCGCCATCCTCGACTTCGCGGCCAAATGGCAATGGCGCCGAACTGCCGCCGCGCCTGCTGGCAAAGCTCAAGGTCGAGATCGAAGGGTATGAACTGCTTGAACGACTCGGCGAGGGCGGCCAGGCGACAGTCTACAAAGCGATCCAGAAGCAGGACGGCCGGATGGTGGCGGTCAAGGTTCTTCACGCCGGGCCGCACGCCACCGAAGAGGCCCGCGCGCGGCTGAAGCGCGAGACCGCCGCACTGCGAGCGATCAATCACCCCAACATCGTGCAGGCCGTCGCGGCGGGCCGGACGCGTTCGGGTCTTGAGTGCCTTGTAATGAACTTCATCGAAGGCCGGACGCTGGACACGCTGTGGGACGCCCAGTCGCCTTCGTCATCGAGCGTCGATGGAACCCCAGTCGGAGAACCGGCATCGATGGGGGCGCGCCCCGACGACCATCTGCGTCTTTTCAAGACCATCTGCGAGACCGTGCAGGCCGCGCACCTCAAGGGGATCACGCACCGCGACCTCAGCCCATCCAATATCCTGATTGACCATCACGGACAGCCGCACATCCTCGATTTCGGCATGGCCTCCACAGCCTTTGACAAGCTCGTCGGCGGTGGGCGGAACGTCACCGTCACGGGCCAGTTCATCGGCAAGCTGAAGTACGCCAGCCCCGAGCAGGCCCGCGCCGCGGGCACATCCGGCGATGCCGTGGACATCCGCTCCGACGTGTACGCCCTTGGCGTCATGCTCTACCAGTTGCTCACAAATGGCGCGTTCCCTTACGAGGTCGTCGGCAACGTGATTGACGTGCTTCACAACATCATCCACAGTACACCCAAGCCTCCGAGTCAGGCCATGTGTGGGACTGCCTTTGGTCGCACCGCTCTCCAGAGCGGTGGAACTGTTCCCTTTGGTGCTGCAGACCTCCGCCGAAATCCTCCTCTCATCAACGAGACAATCGAAGCGGTGGTGCTCAAGGCCCTCGAAAAGGACCCAAGCAAGCGATATCAGTCCGCCGGCGAACTCGCCGCGGACATCGGTCGCTACGTCGCCGGTCAGCCAACGACAGCGGCCATCCGCACCACTCATTCTCTTCGCTCGTCGCGGTTCAACCTTCGCCGCCGCCCGAAACTTATCGCCGCATCCATCTTTCTCATCGCCACACTCGTAGGAGTCACCATGAACGCACGCACACTCGCCGCCTGGCTCGGCTTTGCGGCTGTCGCCGCGCCCGTCGCTTCATCAGACCTTTCGCTGCTCGCGCCGCAGACCGCCGAGGCCGCCGCGCTCGAAGCCGCGCAGCCCGAAGGCGGCGTCGCCGGCCTGAAGCGCCTCGCGGAAGACTTGGCCCGGGTCGAAGCGAAGCTGCTCGCAGTGAACCGTCAGCTTGACGCGGTCGCGAGCCTGAAATCACCGGAACTCGACCGCGCCGCCGTCCCGCCCGCAGCCCCGCTCGGCTTCGAGGCCTTCATCGCCAAGCTCGGCGCGAACACAGAG
>JAEYNG010000434.1 GCA_023412695.1 Planctomycetota bacterium
CGCATACCCGCAGCGTCAGGCTCGCCGGAACGCCGCCCACCTTAGCGGGCGTCTCTTTGCAGTAGAACGCCGGGACGTTGCTCGACTCCTGCTCCGTGATCGCCAGCGACGCGATCACCACGTTCAACCGGCCCGCCGCGAGCGACTCGCGAAGGTACCGCAGCGTGTCCGGGTCTGAAACGTCCATGTCGAACGACATCACGCTACCCCGTGGCACGGCCGCGCCGGGCTCGACGCCCTCGATCGCGCCGACCGCAAGCGGCCGGGCCTGCCGGGCCTCGTCGCGGTTGTTCGAGTTGTCGATCAGCACACCCTCGGCGTTGTACTCCGCCGCGAACGCGTTGCGGATCCCACGCGCCGGGAACGGGAACGGCGGGCCGTTGTGGAATGGTGTGTTCTCGCCGAACGCTGTCGGCCCCGTCAGCGCCCATCCGCCGCGATACCCGCACATGAACAGCTCGACCGGCTTGCCCGCGTCGGCGTCCTCGACGCCGCTCCCCGGGATCATCGATTCGATCGGGTCGGTTGTGGGGTCATAGACGAACGTGCCCTCGCGGCTGGCCACCACGTTGAGACGGGCCTCGAGAATGCGGTAGTTCGCGATCGGAAGGCCGGGCGCAACGAGCGAGCCGGTGTCGAACCCGAGGATCATCTGCCCGTCACGGTTGTCGAACGCGCCCTCCGTCGGTGCGCCGATCGGCGAGAACACGGTCGCCTCGAGCTCCGACCCCTGCGGGTTCGACGAGTTGAACGGATACATCCATCGGTCGAACGACGGAACGCTGAGCGTGACTTCAACCACCCCCGCCGCCGACCCAGCCGCGGCCGTCGTCAGCATGACCACGCCAGCAAGCACCCGAGCCGCCCGATTCAAACTCCTCGTCATTCTCGCACTCCAGAGAAATTGCGGTAGGACAGAAATATTCTGGCGAAACAGGAATGAAGTATAGAAATGTTGAGATTCAGTCTCAACGATTGACCGGAAGTTTCTTGCGCTAACCCGGAGATTTCGGAATGTCCCCTCGCCGGACGACCGCCTTCACCCTCCTCGAACTGCTTGTTGCGATTGGTCTTATCGCACTTCTGGCAGGCCTGTTGCTGCCCGCGCTCGGGCGTGCGCGAGCCGCGGCGAAAGACACGCTCGAACTCGCCGCCGGGCAGCAACTCATTGCGGCATACCACCTCTATGCCGACGACCACCGGGGTGCGGCCCTCGTCGGCTACGCGACCGACGCCATGGTGAGCCTGAACCCGCTCCCTGGCCACCCCACCCTGCACGTGCTGGATCAGAACGGCGAACCGCTGACCGGTGTCACAGCCCGCCGCTATCCGTGGCGGCTCGCCCCATACCTGGATTACCGGATGGAGGGCCTGTACAAGGATCCAGCCCTGCTCCGACGATACCGCGATCGCGAGGACTACCTCTACGTCGCCAGTCTCTCCCCATCCTACGGGCTGAACAGCATGTTCATGGGGGGCGACGCCGACCGCCTCGGCTTCAACCAGGCGGCGCTGAACGCCTATGGATCCTTCTATCTCACCCGTCTGGATCAGGCCCTGAACCCGTCAAGGCTGCTCGTCTTCGCCACCGCCCGCGGCGTCAACCCCGAGGGCGGCGAGTACGTCCCAGGCTATTTCCGCATCGATGCTCCGAACCGGACTGTGCGAACCTGGGCCGCGGATTACGACTCGGCGGTCCCCGCCGCGAGCGGGAATGTCGATTTTCGAATGGGTACAGCGGGAAAGGCGACGGGCGGTAACCGCTCGGGCGTCTCAGGGAAGGCCGGGGTCGTTCACCTCGACGGACATGTCGATCTGCAAGGATTCGAGTCTCTCGACGACATGACCCGCTGGGCACCCCGGGCGCGATCCCGTAGCTGGGTCATTGGCGGTTCAAGATAGTGCTTAATGATAGGAATATGTCAGGTGTTAGTGGGCGTTCGCACGTGAAATGTTGAGCGTTCTGGAACGCTTTGTCTATATTTGTGGTATAAATAAGTCCGTATCGGCGGCGTCCGCCTTCGATACACACGCGAAGTGCGTCACACGCGGGCCGTTCTGGTTCGCTGAACAATCAGGCAGGGTAACGAAAGCTTCGGCTCACCTGGCCAGGGAGTGATTCGATGAGCTATTTTCAAAGTGCTTCGCGTCGTGCGTTCACGCTGATCGAGCTGCTGATCGTTGTGACGATCATCACGCTGCTGATCTCGATCCTCCTGCCCGCGCTGAAGCAGGCTCGGCTCGCGGCCAACGCGCTCCGCGAACAGACCGCCGGGCAGCAGAAGGGCGTCGCCTGGCATACCTATGCGACCGACAATAAGGATGCCGCCTTCACCGGCTACATCCCTTGGGCCGTCGGTCATCTGAACAACCAAGTCAATCCCAAAGTTTGGCTCCACCCCGATCCCTGGCAGCCGGGTTTCATGGTCGAGGGTAACGTGATCAAAGTGAACGGCCTTCGCTGGATGGGTGCGACGGGCATGTCGGTTGAAGCCCTCATGGTCGATCGCCGGACCGCGAGCGATTTTAACTCACGCAACATCAACCCCTCGCAGACCAACCCGGGCTGGCAGCCACCGACGACCCTCTACGACAACGACGTTGGCTCGCGCGCCGCCGCGATGGCGTACCACCCCTCTCTTGGTCTCAACTCGACGTACGTCGGCGGCAGTTGGCACCGTGGCGCCATGCCGGGCTTCCAGAACGGTAACCCCGGCCGCATCGGACACCCACCGCAGGGCAAGTTCTATGTCACCCATGTGCACGAGATCATCAAGACCGACCGTCTGTATCTCTTCGCCTCTGCTCGCGGGGTCGACGTGAAGCAGGTCGGTTCGTTCTCAGGTGCCGGAAACTACGGCCGTAACCCGTTTACCTGGACGCAGTCGTCAGTTGTTGTTCCCGGCTTCTGGGAGGTTGCCCCGCCGCGCAGCGGCTATCCGACGAACTCCACGACAGTGGCGTGGCATCCGACCGACAACACATTCAAAGAGAACACCAACCCCGCCACCTGGGGCTTTGTCCACCCGCGTCACAGCAAGAAGGCCGTGACCGTCAGCACCGACGGCCACGTCGAGATGAACTCCCTCGAGCAGATGCGCGACATGCGGCGCTGGGCGAACCACGCCAACACCGCGAACTGGACCTTCCAGTACTGATGCACGCGTGCCGTCCGTTGTAGAATGAGGGAGACCGGCGTGAGCCGGTCTCCTTTTTTTTCACCTCATCCGACACCACTCTCGCGAGGACCCGCCTTGGACATCCGCCAACTCCAGGACAAGCTCCGTGACCTGAGCGACAGGTTGCCCCAGGATCGCGGCGATCGCATCAAAATGATCGCTGTGGCGATTGTGCTCCCGGTCCTTGTGATCTGGCTCGCGATCAACGTCATCCCTCTCCTCATCCCCGAGCCGACCGCGGAAGAGCTCAACACGTCCGGCTGGGTGCTCGTCCGTGATCTCAATGAAAAGCTCAACGCCGACGACGCATTCAAGGATGTCGGCTTCACCGTCGAATCCGAGGATCCGCTGAAGTTCACGGTTGTCGGCGCAGTTCATCATGACCGCGATCTCCCGAAGCTTGAGTCGCGCTTGAAGGAGCTGCGCCCCGAGGGTGATTACCAGATGCAGGTCGAGGTGCTCCAGTCCTCCCCACAGTGACCCGCTCCGCTACCCTTTCCCCCCATGCCGCCGTCACCCGACTTCCTCGCCGATCTCCGCTGGCGCGGCCTGCTGCAGCAGTGCACCGATGAGGCCGGCCTCGACGCGCACCTGAAGTCCGCCCCCCAGA
>JAEYNG010000451.1 GCA_023412695.1 Planctomycetota bacterium
GCTTTTGCAGGAGGCGCGGCCTTTCCCCGGCGCAGTTGGCGGCGAGGTGGTCGATTTCTTCAGCTCGACGACCTCTCCGATCAATGACAACAACGACATGCTGGTGGCTCTGCGGGCCCGCGGCGGGTCGAACTCGGTGTTCCACAAGCTCGTGCGATTCACCTCGATGGGCTCGGGCGTGGCGTACCAGATGGGCGATCCGTACACGGGCATGATCGATTCGCCGCCGGGCAACTCGGGAGACGAGCTGATCGGCAACTCGCCGCAGTCGGGCGTGCTGCTGAACGATGGCACGGTGGGCTGGCGCGACGACACGGTGCAGAACCTGCACAGCTCGCGTCGGCCGGTGACCGCGTTCAACGCGGTGAAGCACCTGCAGGAGGGGGACATGGTCACCGCCATCGACGGCGAGACGGTGGTCCCGCTGCAGAACATCGGCTCGACGGGCACGATCACCGTGCTCTGGGCGTCGCCGGACGGTTCGCGCGTCGTGGTCCGCGGCAATATCACCGACGAGACGGGCACGCCGCAGGTCGTGCTGGTCGATGGCGCTGTGGCGCTGCAGTCGGGCCACTTGATCGAGGGCTCGGGCGTGGTCGTGCAGGACATCAACGCCACCTTCGTCGCCGGGAACAACGACTGGTACGCCCGCGGCGTTTCCGCCGGGGGCGTGCCGTGGGCGGTGCGCAACGGCGCGGTGATCGCGCAGGGTGGGGACGCGGTCGGGGGCTTTGCCTGGGCCAGCGCCACGTTCTTCTCGATCGCCGGCAACACGAATGGCGACTGGACGATCGCGGGGAAGACCACGAACCCCGACCCTGCGGCCGACGACGTGATCGTCGTGAACGGTGAGGTTGTGCTGCAGGAGAACGACGCGGTCGTGTTTGACATCGATGGTGATGGCGAGGCTGACGACACGGCGTTTGTCGGCCGCGGGAACAACACGCTCTCGTCGTTTGTCGCCAACTCGCTCTACCTTGCGCCGGACGGGACGGTGTACGTGCTGGCGAACCTTCGGGACGAGTTCGGGGCGGACCTCGGCGGCGCGACGGCGCTGATCCGCGTGAACCCGGCCGGGACGGAGTGCGTCGCCGACTTTGATGAGAACGGCGAGGTCGAGGTTCCGGACATCTTCGCGTACCTGAGCGCGTGGTTCGCGGGCGACTCGAGCGCGGACATCGACGGCACGCCGGGCGTGGCGGTGCCGGACATCTTCGCGTTCCTGAGCCTGTGGTTCGCGGGGTGTGAGTGAGTATCGCTTCAGGCGGTGATAGCGGGCGATCGCACGGGAAGGGACCTAAAGCCCCTTCCTGGCGAGCCGCTCGGCGAGCGTGGAGGTGACGAGGTAGATCACCTCGCGGCCGCGCTTGGTGGTGGTCATGAGCCGGCGGCGGACGAGATCGTCGAGGTCGGTGCGGGCGGTGACGGCGACGATGCCGTTGGAGTTCATGTGCGACTTCACGGTGTACTGCGTGCCGGGGTGGCGCAGCGAGTGCTCCAGCAGCAATCGCTGGCGCAGGTTCAGGTCCTTTGACCGCTTGAGGAGCCGCTCGCTGCGGCGGACCTTTTCTTCCTCGTGCCGCAGGTGTTCGGTGAGGCGGTCGAGCGCCCGCTCGATTGCGCCGTATTGTCAATATCTGGAAACTGTCTTTGACTGACAGTTCAATCGAAGGGGCGTGGAAAGCCTTTCGCCCGGGTCGGCTTACCGCTCCCCGATCTCCAGCACGATCTTGATCCCCTCCCCGCTCTGCATCAGCTCGAACCCCTTGCGGAAGTCGGCCATCGGGAGCTGGTGGGTGATGATCTCGTCGAGCTCGAGGCGGCCGGAGAGGAGCAGCTCCTCCATCTGGTACCACGTCTCGAACATCTTGCGGCCGTTGATGCCGAGCACGGTTGCGCCCTTGAAGATGACGTGGTTGGTGAGGTCGAAGCTGATCGGCCGCGACGGGATGCCCAGGAGCGCGGCGGTCCCGCCCATGCGCAGGCACTTGAAGCCGTCGTCGATCGCGGCGGGGTGGCCCGACATCTCGATGAGGGCGTCGGGGCCGTCGCCGCGGGTCTGCTTGCGGATCTTGTCGATGAAGTTCGGGTCGTTGGCCTTGTAGGCGGCGCACGCGCCGAGTTTCTGCGCCAGCGCCAGCCGCTTCTCGTCGATGTCGGTGACGAAGATGCGCGAAGCGCCCGCGGCCTTGGCCACGGTGACGGCCATCAGGCCGATGATCCCGACGCCGGTGATGAGCACGGTCTTGGCGCTCACGTTCGCGGCCATGACGGTGTGCACCGCGTTGCCGAGCGGGTCCATCACGGCGGCGACGTGGTCGGGGATGCTCGGGTGCACCGGCCAGACGTTTTCTTCGGGTACGCAGACGTACTCGGCGAAGCAGCCGTCGCGGTCGACGCCGAGGATCTTCGTGTCGCGCGCGATATGCGCGTTGCCGGTGCGTGCGTTGTAGTCGCTCCAGGAGGTGATGTGTCCCTCCGCGCTGACGCGCAGGCCGGGTGCGTATTTCGTGACGGCGGAGCCGACCTTCTCGACGATGCCGACGAACTCGTGGCCGGTGGTGATGCCGACGGGGATGCGGCCCGCGGCCCAGGCGTCCCACTCCCAGATGTGCCGGTCGGTGCCGCAGATGCCGGCCTTGAGGACGCGGATGAGCACGGCGCGCGGGCCGGGCTCGGGCACGGCGCGGTCGGTCTGCAGCTCGAGCTCGGGGCCGGCGCGGTGCTTGAC
>JAEYNG010000011.1 GCA_023412695.1 Planctomycetota bacterium
TCTCAAGACGGCGTATGAGGCGGACGCGTCGGACATTCACCTCGTCCAGGGCCACGTGCCCATGACGCGGGTGCACCAGGTTATGACGCCGCTCGAGATGCCCGTGATCACGCCGGCGATCGCCCGAGGCTTCGTCGAACAGATGGCCAGCAAGGAGGCCATCGCGAAGTTCGAGCAGGTCAAGGACTCGGACTTCTCGTTCTCTGCGCCCGGCATCGCGCGTTACCGTGTGAACGCCCACATGCAGAAGGGCGGGATCGCGATCGCGATGCGTATGATCAAGACGAAGGTTCCGCCGCTCTCGGCGTTGAACCTCCCCGAGGTTATTGCCCGCCTGACGTACCTTCCCCGCGGCCTGGTGCTCGTGACCGGTGACACCGGTTCGGGTAAGTCCACAACGCTTGCCGCGATGATCCAGGCGATGAACGACCGGTACCGGAAGCACATCATCACGCTCGAGGACCCGGTCGAGTATCTCTTCCAGTCCAACCGCTGCCTTCTTGAGCAGCGCGAACTCGGGCAGGACATGCCGAGCTTCGCGTCGGGCCTCAAGCATGCGCTGCGTCAGGACCCGGACATCATCCTGGTCGGCGAAATGCGCGACCTTGAAACCACCGCGCTCGCAATCTCCGCCGCGGAAACCGGCCACCTGGTGCTCTCGACCCTGCACACCGTCAACGCGTCGCAGACGGTCGAACGTATCATCGACATGTACCCTGCTGCGCAGCAGAACCAGATCCGTTCGATGCTGGCCAACACCCTGCAGGCGGTAATCTCCCAGACCCTGTTCAGCCGCATCGACAAGCCGGGCATGGTGCCGGCGGTCGAGGTGCTGTTGTGCACGCCGGCCGTGCGGAACCTGATCCGCGAGAACCGCAGCTTCGAGATTCCGAACGTGATCGAGACGAACCGCGCGATGGGCATGGTGAGCCTCGACACCGCGATCGCGGAGCTGTACTTCAACGGCATGATCAGCCGCGAGGACGCGATCGCGCAGTCGGCATTCCCCGACAAGCTCGAGCGCCAGCTCGCCGCCTGACTCAACGCCTGTCCGCAGTGATTGTTCAGTCCTCTTCGTGAAGGTTGCCCGACGCCATGCCCAGCTACCGCTACCAGGTTCGTACGACTGCTGGTGAGCTCCAAGTCGGCGTGCTCGCGGCGGACAACGTCGCATCCGCCGCGGCGGTGCTCCGCAACCAAGGCTACCGCGTGCTGAGCGTAAACCCGGTCGCGGCCGCCACGAGCGGGGGCGGGCTGCTGGAGAAGCTGTCGGAGCTCAACTCCGGCAAGCCGAAGCAGCGGCACGTCCTGGACTTCACGACGCAGCTGGCGGTGATGGTCCGCGCGGGCATCAATCTGCGGTCGGCGCTCGATGGCATCGCGGACCAGACCGATCACCCGCGGTTCAAAAAGATCATCCTCGGCGTGAAGACCGACGTCGAGGCGGGCAAGCAGTTCTCCGAGGCGCTCGCGCGTCACCCGAAGCTGTTCGGGCCGCTCTACATCAACATGGTGCGGGCATCGGAGATGTCCGGCTCGTTCGCGAAGATGCTCGACCGCATCGCGGGATACATTGCGCAGGAGATGGAGACGCGCAAGATGGTCGTCGGCGCGTCGATCTACCCCGGTGTCATCGGCACGATGGCTGTCGCGGTGACGATCTTCCTGCTGACGTTCGTCCTGCCGAAGTTCGCGATGGTGTTCAAGGGCAAGGAGGACGTCCTGCCCTGGGCGACGAAGTTCCTGATGTCACTCTCGGACTTCATGGTCGCGAACTGGTACTTCGTCGTCGGCGGACTTGTGGCGTTCGTCGGCGGGTTGTTCGCGCTCAACAAGACCGAGGTGGGCGGTTTCTTCTTCGACCGGCTGCGGTTGGCAATCCCGGTGGTGTAGTCGATGTTCCGCGCACTGTACATCAGCCGCTCGCTCCAGACGATGGGGCAGCTGATCAACGCCGGTGTGCCGATGCTGGACACGCTGGCGATCACGGGCGATATCTCGGGCAACCGCCTGTACAGGAGCATGTGGCGCTCGGTGTACACGAGCGTGAAGCAGGGCCGGAAGATTGCGGCGCCGATGGCCAAGACCAACCTTCTGCCGCAGGCGGTCGTGCAGATGATCTCTGCGGGCGAGGAGTCCGGTAAGCTCGGCGAGGTGCTCGACGAGATCTCGTCGTACTACGCGCGGCTCCTCAAGGAGAGGATCAAGGCGGTCACGTCGATGATCGAGCCCGTCATGATCATTCTTATGGGATCCGTCGTCGGTTTTATCGCCATGGCCATCATCCTGCCCATCTTCAAGATGTCCGCGATCGTCAAGTGACCCGCCCGCGGTGCCGAAACTGCTATGGGAGCCGGAGGCTGGCCGGAGGCGCGTGTGTTCGCGAGGATGTTGCAATGGCCGTCGGTCACCTGTTTGAATGTAGTACGAGCTTGAGCCGCCGACGTGCCCACCGCCGGGGACGCCGCGGCTTCACGCTCATCGAGACATCGCTCGCGCTCATCATCATTGCAGTCGGCGTGCTGGCGCTTGTCGAGGCGCAGCAGGCGTTCATCAAATCGAATGACTGGTCAAGCC
>JAEYNG010000061.1 GCA_023412695.1 Planctomycetota bacterium
TTCGACATCCGACATCCGACATCCTTTTCACGCTCTCGCGCACCCCCCGCCGATCTTCCCAACCTCCTGAGGGGACGGGGCAATGGGGGGGCGATCCCCCGCGCGAGACCCTCGCATGCACGCACCCCGCTCCCGTCCCGCCCTCTCCCGCGCCGCGGCCTGCATCTCCCTCCTCGCCACCGCCGCCGCGGTACACGCAGAGGAACGAGTTCGCTACGTGGATGACGACGCCGCGCCGGGAGGAGATGGCCTTGCGTGGAGCTCTGCGTTCCAGTCGCTGATAGAAGCGCTCAATCATGCCAACGCGCACCCGCACCTATCTGGAGAGTGGTACTCGATTCGCGTCGCTCAGGGCGTGTACACGCCGGGATCAACGCGAGACGCGACCTTTACCATTTTGAGCGGCACGACCGTAACTGGCGGTTTCGCCGGTATTAGAGCGCTGGATCCGGATGAACATGATCCAAGCCGCTTTGTCACGGTGCTATCGGGTGATCTGTCAGGAGATGACCTCCCCGGCTTTGTCAACCGATCTGACAACGCGTACCACGTTGTGACCTTCGGCTGTCCGTATGGCGGTGGATTTGTAAGGCACTGCACGGTCAGGGGCGGGCATGCAGACGGACAAGGAAGCAACGGAATCGGTGGCGCAGCGTTTGCGTGCTGGGATGGGTATTACTGGGGCTTTGACTCGTGCAGACTCACCGACAACTTCGCAGTACAGGGTGGCGCGATCGGGGTGACGAGCGGCTTCGCGTACCTGCGAGATTGCATCATCGACGGCAACCGCGCGTTGGAGTCCGGCGGCGCTGTTTTCGCGTGCAGCACGTACTTTGTCTCGTGCCGCTTCCTCGGCAACGAAGTTGTCGGAGATTCCGGCATCGGAGGCGCAATACACATACTCGCCGGCACGGCCACGCTGAGTGGTTGCGTCGTGAGCGGCAATCACGCCTCGTCGGCAGGTGGTGGCATCGCGACCCTCGGCGGAGTCCTGCGGCTCGGTCATTGCTCGTTCGCGAACAACTCGAGTGGCGAAGGCGCGGCGGCGTTCATTGATTCGTCGTACTCCCTGATCGAGTCGTCCGCCTTTGACGGTGCCGGTGCGCAGTTCGTCGCCCGCAGACCGTTGTCGATCGACCTTCACCGCTCAATTGTGAATGGCGGGATTGAAGTCGGCGCGGTGCTCTCGGCCGCTGCGATCGGTGTCTGGACAGTGCTCGATGCGTCGCCCCGATTCGCCGATCCACAAGGTCTCGATGGCATCGCTGGCACCCTAGATGATGACCTGCAACTGGCGCCGAACTCCATCGCAATCGATGCCGGCCTAGCCGCAGCGCCGTGGTACCTCGAACATGACCTTGCTTGGTCCTTTGATGTTTCCGGCGCTCCCCGCTTCCACAACGACCCCGCCATGCCCGATATCGGTATAGGTTGGCGTACCGACATCGACATCGGCGCCTACGAGTTCCAAGGCACCTCCTGCCGCGCCGACCACGACGGCGACACCGCGATCTCCGTCCCCGATATCTTCAGCTACCTCAGCGACTGGTTCGCGCAGCGGCTCGAATCCGACTTCGATCGCGACCGGTCGGTCGAGGTCGACGACCTTTTCCAATGGCTCGCCGCCTGGTTCGCCGGCTGCTGAGTACTGAACGCCGCCGACTTCTAGGTCAGCGCCGCATCACTCGCGCGCGGCGTGATCCCCTCAGCTCCCCTTCTTCCGCCACGCCCAGAACCCCTGGAAGCACAGCCCCAGCACCGCCGCCGCGCCCCAGATGCTCACCCACTGCATCGGCGGCCGATCCAGCACCCCGCCCGACTGCGCAAACGGCGCGCCCAGCGAGCAGCTCAGCCACGTCGCACCGCCCAGCCACAGCGCCGAGCCCAGCATCGCCGCGCACGCGCCCGCGGCCCACGCCGGAGCCATCAGCCCAAGCACAATCCCCACCGCCAGCCCCGCGAGCGACGACAACACCAGCAGCGCACGCTGCTGCGACGGCACCGTCGCAAAGCTCTCCTCAAGCCGGGTCGCCGCGGACTGCAAAGCTTCCTTCGCCTGCTCAGCAACCGGCTGCAACGCCGCCGCCGATGCATCGCTCGGCAGGCTCCGCGGCAGCTGAAACTCCAGCGTCTCCGCCAGCGCCATCAACCCGCCCGCGCGCTCCCCGCCAGACTCACCCGCCGCCGACAGCACCTCCCCCGTCGGCCGCACGTGGAGCTGCAACAGCCCCGCCGTGCAAAGCGGCGCGGCCGCCGCGAGCGCAACGCCCAGCGCAACCGCCGTCGCCGATCGATACAAGACCGCACCCAGCAGCGCGCCCACCGGCAGCCCGAGCAGCAGGCCATACGCCCCCGCCGGGCTCTGCACTTCGCCCTCCGCCGCGCCGCCGAACGCCGGCCCGATCACAAACCCGATCGATGCGCACACCAGCGCGCACAGCACGATGATCATCGGCTTCAGCAGCCGCGCCCCCGACAGCCACAGCACCAGCCCGCACACCGTCCCCAGCGCAACGATCGCCTGAAGCGCCCACGGCGCGCCGGCCACGGCCCTCGCCGCGGCGTCCAGACGCACAAACACATCGTCCATGGACAAAGCATGCCTCCGATCGTGCCTCGCTCCAAGGTTCAATCGTCTGAAATGCCAAGCCGTTGCGTCGGAACGTCGGCCCCGTCCCCTGTTCGTGCGGCCTGATCCGGTCGGGCAGGTCCGCCGCGCCGAACTTGCGCCCCGATCCGTCCGATAGTCTCCTCATCCTTTGATACCGTTGACACCGGCACGCCGGCGATGGAACCACGCGCGATGAGCAAGAAGAAGCCAACCCGGAA
>JAEYNG010000137.1 GCA_023412695.1 Planctomycetota bacterium
GTGGGGGGCTCCAGCCCGACCTCGAACGCTGCAAGGGCCTCATCGAAGGCTCGCTGGCCATGTGCACCAGCCTCGTCCCCGTCATCGGCTACGACAAATCCGCGGCACTCGCCAAGGACGCCTTCAAACAGGGCAAGACCGTCCGCCAGCTCGCCTACGAAACCGTCGTCGGCACCAAGGACACCAGCGGCAAGTCCATCACGCGCGAAGACATCGACACCTATCTCGATCCCTGGTCCATGACCCTCCCCGGCGGCGAGGGCAGCGCGGGGGGATGAGCTGCGACCAGTCTCGTCTCACCCCCGCGGCGGTTCCGCATCCACCAGCCACGCCCGCAACAACCCCTCCAGCGAGTACCCCTCCCCGCACTCCGGACACTTGCCCGTCTCCGGCAACTCGGCCAGCGAGTACCCACACTCCGGGCACATCCGCCAGTGCAACCGCTCAGCGTCGCGACGGATTCGTTGAGCGGACATGCGCAGCCATACCTGCACGATGACCGTCGCCCCGATCGCGGCGAAGCAAAGCCAGAACAACCAGTCGGCGACAGCGACTCGCTGCGATGTGGCCGCGATGAGCGCAAACATCGGGATCATCGGCACGAAGCCGACAAGTCCCACGCGACGATCGATCCGCCGGATCACCCTCGGCGGCGTTCTTCCCCGCGGCCGCGTCAGCTCGCGCCACATCCCGCGCAGCCCCGCCCGCAAACCCGCGGCAAAACCGCCGCGGCGTGCTCTGCCCTCACGTTCCGGCCCTGCTTCGCCCACGTGCCCAGGCCCGGATCGCTTCAGCATCCGGCGAACCACGCCGCCAGGAATGCAAAGATGTCCGGCACCGTGATGACGCCGTCGAGGTCGAAATCGGCATCCGCCGACATCGCGAACCACGCCGCCAGGAACGTGAAGATGTCCGGCACCGAAACAACCCCGTCACCGTTGAAGTCGGCGCGGCAGAGGACATCGACAAACGCGATCGTCCCCGTGACGGTGTGCCCACACGCGTCCGTCACGTCGCACCAGTAGTCGCCCTCCATCGCGAGCGTCGCCGGGCCGATCGTCAGCGTGTCGGTCTGGGAGCCTACAACCGTCGGCCCGTCCGCGAGCGGTGCGCCGTTGAAGTGCCACTGAAACTGCAGCGGCGGCGAACCGACGTAGTTCAACGTCATCGAGAGCAAGTTCTGGACATCGACCGTCGCGTCCGGCGGGCCGCTGACGGTGAGGGTGACCGAGTCCTCAAGAATCCACGTATCGCCCATGACGTTGCCCGGGGCGCGCCCGCCGAAGAGCAGCACCCTGCCCTGACTCTCGATCTCCGCCATGCAGTGGAGCATGCGTGCCGATGGGCCGGCGATCAGCTGCTGGCCCCAGTCCATCAGGCTCGCGTCAAACAGCCAGGTATCGCTCAGGAACGTGCCGCCCGTGTCCTGGCCGCCGAACAGCACCACGTTCTCCGGCCGCGCCGAGAACGACGCCATCGCGTGCTGGTGGCGTGCGACGGGAGAAGTCGGCGGGAGAACCTGCTGCCAGCCGCCGGGGATGTACATCCACGTGTCGCCGTGCATGATGCCCGGAGCCTGGTGCAGGCCTCCGAACATGACCGGACCCATGCTCGTCGCCGCCGCGGCAAGCGCGCCGCGCGGATCAGGGCCGGCGGGCGCGCCCATGAAGACGCCCGGGCTCCAGCCGGCGGGGGTGCTCTCATGCACATCAAAGAGTGCAAGTCCGCCCGGGCCTTCGCCGCCCATCATGACCATATTGCCCGCGGGCAAGTTGGGGCACATCGCATGGTGATAGGTTGGCACAAGGCTCGGCCAATCTAAACGCGGAGTCCATGCCGCTCCGTTCCATGCCCACGTTTCAAGGAACGTAGTGCCCACGGTGTCGTCGCCTCCCGTGAGCACCACCTGGCCGATGGCCGGGTCGAACGCCATCGCGTGCAGCCATCGCGGCGCCGGGCCAGGGGGCGGGGAAATCTGCACCCATGCGTTATTGGCGACGTCAAACTCCCAGGTGTCCGCAAGCGGAAGCCCATGCGAATCGCGCCCGCCGAACAGCACGACCCGGTTCCGCAGCGGGTCAAATGCCATCGCCGCGCCCTCGCGCGCGGCCATGCCGGCCGGCGTGCCGATGTTCGTCCAGCGAAGCTGGCAGGGCGCGTCGTTGTCGTGATTGACGAGGCTTGTCCGCTCGCGCGCGCCGTCATAGCACGGGTCTTGGCTCGTCGCCTGCAGAACGACCTCGTACGGTTGCGAACCGTCGATGATCGGGTCGTCCTGGCCCAGGACACTGACGGTCCGAGGAACGTTGTAGTCAAGGGGCGTGAACGTCAGCATCGTCGTCAACGGCTGGCCCTCGGCCGGATCGGTTGACGAGAGCATGACCGTGACGTTGGCCAGCGGCGGCGCGGGCGCAAGGTGAACATCGAACTGGGCAATCAGCCCGTTCTCGTCAGTCTGCAGAGCGACCGTGGGGAAGACGTCCAGGCGGCCGTTGCCCCGGACGAGCTCAAGGGCGCGGATGATCGGCGCGCGCCCGTTGTACGCGGCGAGCTGCGGATCCTCGTAGTTGTACCACTGGCTGAGCGTGCCGCCGATCCAGACGGCCGACTGCCCGCCGGTGCGCGTCCGGTTGCCCTGGTGGCCGATGCCGACGTCGGCCGTCGGATACCCCACGCCGAACCAGACATCCCCTCCGAACGGAAACTGCTGGGGCGTGTTGAACGCGACAAGCTGATGATTGACCGCCAGGCCGATGCATGGGTCCACGGTGAACGGTGTCTGCGTTCCCAGGATGATGGCGCCGGGCAGGCCGGTGACCGGATCGTGCGCGGCGATAAAGATGTACGCGCCGTCGCCGCTCGCGCAGGCCTGCATCGCCGGCCCGCTCGGGTTCTTGAGCGCAATGCACAAATGGGTAATCGTCGTGCCGGGCGCGATCTGGAAGCGGTTGGCGTGGCGGACCTCCGCGCTCGTTGGCGGAACCGTGCCGATGCCCGCCGTGAGATACGGGAACGGATTCTCCGGAGCCCCGCCGGACTCGTTCATGTAGATCGTCGAAATGCCGTAACACGCTGGGACCGTGGCGTCGCATGTGCAGTTGCACATCTGCGCCTGAGCCATGAGCGGAAACATCAGCAACGCAGCGAGCACGAGGGCCGCCCCCCCACGGGGCTGGATGAGTCGCAGCGACATGTGGACCTCCGGCGTAAGCCATTGCGGCCGCGGCCGTGGCGGTCAGTTATTGGCAGCATACACCGAACCAAGGGCGCTGCCAGCCAGGATGTGGTTATGGCCCGACTTTGTCCATGCACAGCCAATCCGATCGACCCGCCGGCAGCGAGTTGAGGCACGGCGCGCACCCGACCCGCTCGAAGCGAGGAGGCGTCCGCGTCGTCGTTGACGTAACACAACTCTTGCTGCCCGAAGCAGAGCCTGTGTTTCTTCCCGCCCGCAGAGTGCACGGCCGTTGCACCCTCAGCGCGTGGTGAGCACTGAAAAGTGCCCGGCCACCGGAGGACGCACAAGTCTGAGTCGATCGGCGACCTCCCGTGCGTTCCCCCTTTGGGGCTGAGAAATGTCGCCTAAACCACTGTCCTCTCGCGACTTACACAACCTTTCAAAAGCCTACAGGATTTTGTTTGACAGTACGGTGTTCATACGCCATACTTTGCCCGAATGAAATCTCGTGGGACCCATCAAGCCATCGTTTCGACCAACGCCCTTGGCGGTATCGCGCCCCCTCGCGGCCTCGACCCTCGTGGGGGTGTCGCTGTTGCAGCCCAGCCGCATAACGCTGCGCCACAGCCTGCAAACGCCACCGCCATCGCGCCGGCGACCGCATCCCCAACCTCGCCCAAGGGGGAGGTCCCGAACGGGGGGGCGCAGGCGGGGGTGGGGGCTCCTGCCTCTTCTCCCGCCTCTTCTACCCCTCCTCTGCCTTCGGCCTTTGCATCCAAGCTCCCCCATGGGGGAGCTGTCGAGCAAGCGCAGCGCTGCGAGACTGAGGGGGCTACCGCCTTTCCTCCCGTCCTGTCTACCGCTTCTCTGTCTTCTTCCGACCCGGACCCCGCTCTTCTCTCTCCGGCTCCCTCCCTCGTGCCCTCCGTGGTTCAATCCCCCCTCGCGCGGCGTCCACTCCCCACCACCTTCGACCCCTGCCCCAACGACATCGCCAACATCCTCTCCGCGCTCTCCCGCGGCGTCAGCCTCCCAGACCTCGCAGACGAGTACGACACCACGCTCCCGCTCCTGTGCCTTTGGGTGCAGCGCGAGGACATCCAGCAGCAGCTCGACTACCTCATCACCGTCGGCGCAAAGGCCGTCCGCGTCGCGGCCATCGCCGCGCTCCCCAAGGCCGTCTCGGCCCTCGAAGCCCAGATCGACGGCTACAACTTCGACCGCACCCACAACCTTATCAAGCCCGGCCTCGAGGCCGACAAGGTCAGCGCGCGGCGCGACGCCAACCTCCGCAAAACCTCCTGGCTCCTGCGCCTGCTCGCCTCCTTCGACCCCAACCGCCCGCTCTACCGCAAGCGCGACCGCTCCCCTGACCGTCCCACCGACCGTCAGGCCGGTGCCCGCTCCCCCGACGGGGGGGCCAGCGGGGGAGCTGTCGAG
>JAEYNG010000241.1 GCA_023412695.1 Planctomycetota bacterium
GCCCCGCACCCAGCATCGTCAACCACGCCCAGACATTGCCGACGCGGCCATAGATCGTCGGTCGCCGATCGGGGTGGATCTCCAATCGTGCGGACATCACGCCGTCGGCCTCCACCGGCTCCCGGCCCTGCGGACCATACTGGATGATCCGGCCGCGTGCATCGACGGCGGCGGAGATGCCGGTGTTCACCGAACGCACCATCGGCACGCCGAGTTCGACGCATCGCCATCGCGCGGCCTGCAGGTGCTGCTCCCGACCCCCCTCGAAGTGCCCGAACCACCCGTCGTTGCTGATGTTCACGATCGCCGCCGCTCGCATGCGCGGGCCGTCCACGACGAGCGAGCGGCAGAGCGCAGCGCGGGTGACCTCGAAACAGATCGGCACGGCGACGCGGACGCCGCGGCCGGTGATGACCCCGTTCTCGATCACCCGCGCGGTCACCGGTAGCGTCACCGGCTCCTCGCCGGGGGTGAGGTTGAATGACATGCCCTTGGCGCCGAGCTCCACGAGCTTCTGCTGCAGCTTTGGGAACCGCCAGACATACGGGATGACCTCGCCGAACGGCGTCAGGTCGATCTTGTCGTAGCGTGCGCTCTGCACCTGACCGGACTCGATCAGGAACGCGCTGTTGTGCTCCGGGCCGAAGTCGGGCCGGTCCTCGAACCGGCCACGGAGGCCGACGGGCGGGTCGGGCATGGCGATCGCGCCGACGATCATCGGCACGCCGATCTCCGTCTGCAGCTTCAGCAAATCCTCGCCGAACAGGATCAGCCAGTGCCGCTCGCCCGCGGCGACGAGGCCGGGGTTGTTCTCGCCCCACGCCCGCTCGAACTCGCGGATCGCCGCGCCGCTAAGCGTCAGGCCGGGGAACATCGTCTCGGGCCAGATGATGACATCCGGCGGAGGACGGGACTCGGCGGCCTGTCGCGTAAGCTCCATGAACCGGCGCATGTCCACGCGGCGCTGCTCGCGCTCCCACCCCATCTTGTTGCTCTGGGGGATATTGGTCTGGATCGCGGCGATGTCCATGGTCAGGCCGGGGTCATCGGGCTCCGACTGACGAGCGCCGACCCACGAGGACATGAACCAGATAAACGCGATGCAAACAGCGGCTTGCCCGCCCCGGGCGCGCGGAACGCCAGACCACCCCGCGGCATCGGCGGCCGCACCGGCCAGCGCGTAGACAAGGAACGACACGAAGTAGGCGCCGAACACGGAGGCGGGGGCGGCGAGCGCGGCGGACTCGATCAGCGGATGCCCGGCAAGATACCACGCGTAGCCGGTGAACAGCACCTCGCCGCGGAGCACCTCGGCGGCACCGAGTGTGAGAGGCGCGAGCAGCGAGAGCGGGATTGGCACGATCCCCGTCGCTCTGCGGCGGATGCGAGCGAGGAGGTACACACCGAAGGCGGAACACAGCGAGAGGTACACGGCGAGCACCGGGTAGCCGAGGGAGGTGACGTCGATCATCCACCGCTGTTCAAAGAACCAGAGGGGCAACACGCCGACGGCGAACAGCAATGCCCCGCGCATCGGGCGCTCCGCGGCGCGGCAGGCGGTCCAGATCATCGGCAGCGGCGCGGCGAAGGCCAGCACCCAGACATTGGCGGGCGGGAAGGCCAAGACGACGAGCAGCGCATAGGCGAGGCCGGCGGTGACATGCTGCCACCACGTCCAACCAACGATGCGGCTGCGCTCGGTCGATCCGGCCATGAGGTGAGTTTAGTGATCGCCGGAGGCGTCAGCGACCGGAGTAGTCGATGACCCGTGCGATCTCGCTGCGCAGCTCGCCGCGGGGCACGACGCGGTCCACCATGCCGGCCTTCAACAGGTACTCGGCCCGCTGGAAGCCCTCGGGCAGCTCCTGGCGGATCGTCTGCTGGATGACGCGTGGCCCGGCGAAGCCGATGAGCGCCTTGGGCTCGGCGAGGATCACGTCCCCGAGCATCGCGAAGCTGGCGGTGACGCCGCCGGTGGTCGGGTCGGTGAGGACGCTGATGAAGAGACCGCCCGCATCATCGAGCCTCGCGAGCGCGGCGGAGGTCTTGGCCATCTGCATGAGCGACAGGCCGGCCTCCTGCATGCGCGCGCCGCCGGAGCCGCTGACGATGACCAGCGGCAGGTTGCGCGCGGTCGCGGTCTCGATCGAGCGCGTCACCGTCTCGCCGACTACGCTGCCCATCGAGCCCATCATGAACGACAGGTCGAGCACGCAGAGCATCGCGGCACGACCCTTGACGAACGCGGTGCCGGCGACGACGGCATCCACCTGGCCGGTCTTGATCTGCTCGGCGAGGAGGCGGTCGGAGTACGACTTCAGGTCGCGGAAGCTCAGCGGGTCGGTCGGCTGAAGGTTCGTGAACATCGCCTCGAACGAGCCGGGGTCGGCGAGCTGCCGGACGCGCTCGGTCGCGCCGATGCGGTAGTGATGGCTGCACTCCGGGCAGACGTGGAGGTTGGCCTCCATCTGCTTGCGGTAGATCATCTGCTCGCAGCCGGGGCAGCGCAGCCAGAGACCCTCGGGGATCGAGTTCTTCCGAGGCGTCTGGGCCTTCAACTCGTTCCACGTCTTCGCCGGGGCTTGGGTCATCTCAACCGTTCCTTGGTCTGTGAATGCCGGTGCAACGGGTGCACGCAGTCTGCGATCCGGCGTGGTGGGTGAAGTTCAGGCCGCGGACGCCGCGGGGGCCGGCTCGACCGGGCGCAGCCGCGGGTCGTTTCTCTCGATCTCGTACCACTCGGGCGTCGTCGTCGGCCCCGAGTGCTTCCATGCCTCCGCCATTGATACCCCCTTGAGTCTGCACCGCAGCACTCCGAGGGCGATGGGACGGAGAATAACCGAAACGCGCGAGCCATTGCGCGACTTCGACAGCACCCGATTCAGGGCGGGCAGTAACCGGGCTTGCAAGGACTCGATCGTCTCCCCTTCAGGCGGGGTCACGCTCAGAGTGTCCTCGGTGAACTGTCCCCAAGCGCGGGGGTATCGGTCCTCAAGGTCTTCCTGCCGCATGCCCTCCCACAGGCCGACATGCGGGTCGGCGAGCTCCGGCAGGGCGAGGACCTTGCCAGGGATTCGGCGGCCGGCGGCGGCGACCAGCTTGGCCGTCTCGACCGAAGCTTCATCCGGGGCACACACAACGTTGGAGAGCGAGACCTTGCCGAGGGCCCTTACGAGGGTCTCGACTTCTGACCGACCGGAATCGCTGAGCGGGAGGTCGCAGGCTCCCTGCAGGCGGCCGCCCCCATCCCAGCATGTGGGCCCGGAGCGAACCAGCAGCAACCGAATCGCAGCATCCTTGGCCATGACGTCGGATCACCTTCCCGCCCCTACCCGAAGCACGGTCCTGTACACAGCCGAACGTTTCCGCGGTCATGGTCCGAAGCCTGACGGGGGGAGGCTCGGACAGGGGCTGGTCGGCACGGCAGTCTATCAACCCTGATCGGCGTGGCCAAGGCTTAGACACGAGCAAGTAGGTCCGATATCCGATCACAATGCCAACTGCCCCCCCTGCTTGGGCGGTGTACCTTCCCATCCATTGGCTCATATTGGCCAGTTTCAATGTGAGGACGAGCCGCGGAGCGACCGGATAACGTCGCCACGCTCCTTGGGCGGGCGGCCGAAGATTGCCGAGGCTGCCACGACCACGTCGCACCCGGCATCGAGACAGGCGCGGACATTGCCCGGATTGACACCGCCGTCCATTTCTACACGCTGGGTCGGGGCGACCTCGTCCGCCAGCCGCTCGGTCTTTTCGAGCACCTCGGCGATAAATGTCTGGCCCGAGAACCCGGGGTTGACGGACATGACAAGGAACAGGTCGAAGAAATCGACGACCTCCAAGGCTCCATCCACCGGCGTTGGCGGATTGATGGCCAGACCGGCGGTCATGCCCAGCTCATGGATTTCAGCCGCCGCGGCTTCGAGCTTGTCGGGCGGGATCACTTCAATATGGAAGGTGACGTGGTTGGCCCCGGCGGCGGCGAAGGCGCGGGCGTGCGGGAGCGGGTCGGTGACCATGAGGTGGACATCGAGGAAGGCCTTTGGGAATGCCCGCCGAAGAGCTTTACACATGTCCGGGCCCATCGTCAGGTTCGGGACGAAGTGACCGTCCATGACGTCGAGGTGGAGGAGGTCCGCCGCGCCCTCATCCACCACCGCCTCGCCTTGGGCGACGGGGCTGAGCACGGAGGCACACTCCTCACCCATCCGGGCGAAGTCGGCGGAGAGGATCGATGGGGCGATGAGCGGGACGCGGCGGGGATTGGTGAAAAGGTTGCGCATGGGCGTGCACGGATCGTACAGCGGCCGGGGCGTGCCATCGCCCCGTGGGGGCGATTCCTAGACTCGGCCATGTCCACACTTGATGCCCTTCGCGCGAAGCTTGAACCCGTCGGCCAGGAACACGTGCTGAAGTTCTGGGGCGAACTCGCGCCCGGCGAGCGCGATCTGCTGGCGAACCAAGTCGATTCGATCGGCTGGCAGGAGTTGCCTCGGCTGATCGAGCAGTACGTCAATAACAAGCCGACGTTTGCGCTCCCGCCGGATGTGCAGCCGGCCCCCTACTACCCGGTCGATCATCGCGCTTCGTTCCGGCCGTGGGACAAGGACGCGGCGAGAACCAAAGGCGAGGAACTGCTGAGAAATGGGAAGGTCGCGGCGTTCGTCGTCGCGGGCGGGCAGGGGTCGCGGCTTGGGTATGAGGGGCCGAAAGGGTGCTACCCGGCGGGGGCGGTGACGGGCAAGCCGCTGTTCGCGATGTTCGCGGATGCGATCCTCGGCGCACATGATCGCTATGGCGTGCACGTGCCGTGGTACATCATGACCAGCCCGCTGAACCATGATGCGACGCTCGAGTTCTTCGCGGCGCATCACTTTTTCGGGCTGCCGCGGAACACCGTGTGCTTCTTGATGCAGGGCGTGATGCCGTCGCTGGAGATTTCCAGCGGTCGCGTGCTGATGGCGTCGAAAGCGGAGATCGCGACGAATCCGGACGGTCACGGCGGCTCGCTGCGAGCGTTGCAGGCGTCGGGCGCGCTCGAAGACATGCGGCGTCGCGGCGTCTCGACGATCTCGTACTTCCAGGTGGACAACGCGATCGTGAACCTGCTGGACCCGGTGTTCCTCGGCCTGCACGCGGGCGCAGGTGGCGAGTCGTCGGGTCAAATGTCGAGCAAGATGATCCCCAAGGCGTACGCCGAGGAAAAGCTGGGCGTGTTCTGCGCCCACGGCGCGGGGCCGCGGAAGGGGCGCGTCGAGATCGTCGAGTACTCCGACCTGCCGATGGACCTGCAGCGAGAGAAGCTGCCGGATGGCCGGCTGCGGTTCCTGTCGGGTTCGATCGCGGTGCACGTGCTGGGCCGCGAGTTTGTCGAGAGGCTGAACACCGATGCCGCCTTCGAACTGCCGTGGCACCGTGCGGAGAAGAAGATCCCGTGCATCGACATGGCGAGCGGCGAGGCGGTGAAGCCTGCCTCGAACAACGGCGTAAAGCTCGAGCGGTTCGTGTTCGATGCGCTGCCGCTGTGCGAGCGGTCGGTCGTGCTGGAGACGGACCGCATCGAGGAGTTTGCGCCAATCAAGAACGCGGAGGGGCAGGACAGCCCGCAGTCGTGCTCGGAGATTCAGACAGAGCGTGCGGCGCGCTGGCTGGAGTACTGCGGCGTCGATGTGCCGCGGACCGCGGACGGCAAGCCGGACTGCGTGCTGGAGATCTCGGCGCGGACGGCGAGCACACGGGAAGAGTTGAAGGCGGGCGGGCGGCTGCCGCGGGCGATCGAGCGCGGGCAGCGGCTGGCGATGTAAGCGTATCAGGGGTTGCCGGCATTCAGGGCACACGCACAATCGCGTGCGGCGAGATTGATGTCAGCGCGATGAGCAGTTGGGGCAGCAGCGGTTTGATGTCGTCGATCGAGTTTGACCTCGCGCGCAAGAGAATCACGGCAAGCGGAAGCTCCCCGAGATTCTGTTCAAACTCGATTCCTGAATCCTTACTCACAAGCACGTCGAACCCGCTCTCGGCAGCGCGTCGGAGAAGCGCACCATTGGTTGTGCCCGCCCATCCAAGGTACGCAACCGTGAACACCTCGTGTCCCGGGATCAGGAGCCGCATGTCGTGCGGCAGATTCTCGTCAAGCAGCACCTTCACCCAGCGGCCCTGCGAGGTATGCTCGTGAAGGGCTCGCCGCGCTTCGCACGGTCGAGCACCGCTTCGGCGTACTCACGCTTCACCGTCGGGAACTGCTGGAGAAAGTATTCGAGGTTGTAGCCTTGCATCAGGTAATCAAAGAGCGACTCCACCGGCCCGCGCGGACCGGGGTAGCCCGGGGTCCCGCCGAGAATCTGAGGT
>JAEYNG010000285.1 GCA_023412695.1 Planctomycetota bacterium
AGCGCACCCTTGGTAAGGGTGAGGCCGTGGGTTCAATCCCCACCAGCGGCTTTGTCAGTTTCGCGGGACAGGGAACAGGGCGTGATCGGGGCATAGTGTTCGCCCCGGGAACTCCCCGGCGCCGGCTGGTTCGCGGCGTCGAGAACGTCCCTGTCGCCTCAAAACAGTCTTCAACAACGGATCAGAGTTTCTCATACGCGGAGGTCGTCAGTCATGGCAAAGGGCGTTTTCGAGCGGACAAAGCCACACGTCAACGTGGGCACCATCGGGCACATTGACCACGGCAAGTCCACCTTGACCGCGGCCCTGTCTGCCCGCTCCGCGGCCAAGTTCGGCGGACAGATCAAGTCCTACGCCGAGATCACCAAGGGCGGCACGGTTCGTGACTCCAACAAGACCGTCACGATCCACTCGTCCCACACCGAGTACGAGACCACCAAGCGGCACTATGCCCACGTCGACTGCCCGGGCCACGCCGACTTCGTCAAGAACATGATCACCGGCGCCGCCCAGATGGACGGCGCGATCCTCGTCGTCTCCGCCGCCGACGGCCCCATGCCCCAGACCCGCGAGCACGTCCTGCTCGCCCGTCAGGTCGGCGTGCCCTACATCGTCGTCTTCCTCAACAAGGTCGACCTCGTCGACGACCCCGAGCTCCTCGACCTGGTCGAGGTCGAGGTCCGCGACCTGCTCAACAAGTACGGCTTCCCGGGCGACAAGACCCCGATCATCCGCGGGCAGTCCAAGGCCGCCCTTGAGAACCCCAAGGACGACGCGATCTGCAAGCCCATCGACGACCTCTTCGAGGCCATCGACTCCTACATCCCCGAGCCCCAGCGCGAGGTCGACAAGCCCTTCCTCGTCTCCGTCGAGGACGTCTTCTCGATCAAGGGCCGCGGCACCGTCGCCACCGGCCGTATCGAGCGTGGCGTCGTCAAGGTCGGTGACGCCGCCGAGATCGTCGGCCTCCAGACCCAGAACAAGAACACCGTCGTCACCGGCGTCGAGATGTTCAACAAGACCCTCGACCAAGGCCAGGCGGGCGACAACGTCGGCCTCCTGCTCCGCGGCGTCGAGAAGACCGACATCGAGCGCGGCCAGGTCGTCTGCAAGCCCGGCTCCATCAAGCCCCACTCGAAGTTCAAGGGCCAGGTCTACGTCCTGACGAAGGAAGAGGGCGGCCGTCACACGCCGTTCTTCTCCGGCTACCGCCCGCAGTACTACTTCCGCACCACCGACGTCACCGGCTCGCTCAAGCTCCTCGGCGGCGCCGAGATGTGCATGCCCGGCGACAACGTCGAGATCGAGGTCGACCTCGGCGACAAGCCCGTCGCCATGGAGCCCGGCCTCCGCTTCGCGATCCGCGAGGGCGGCCGCACCATCGGCTCCGGCACCGTCACCCAGATCCTCGACTGATACCCGGCCTTGAACACCCGCCCCGCGGCGGGCCCGATTTGAAACCATCCTGGCCCATCGGCTCGCGCCGGTGGGCCGGTTTGACGAACAGGAACGTCTGAAACGAGGTACCACCAATGGCCAAGAAGGGCAAAGCGCTCGCCCGTGAGTATGTCTGGCTCCAGTGCACGGAGACCGGCGATCTGAACTATCGCACCGAGATCAACGTCAAGGGCGGCGTCGCCGAGAAGCTCAAGGGCGGCTTCAAGAAGTACAGCCCGCGTCTGCGCAAGCACACGCTCCACAAGATCAAGCGGAAGTGATCCCCGGATCGGCGGCGGCCGACGCCCCGGCCGATCCTCGCCTCGTATACGCCGGTAGCTCAACTGGTAGAGCAGCGGATTCCAAATCCGCAGGTTGCGGGTTCAAGTCCCTCCCGGCGTGTTCTCTCGATTCTTTGACTCTTTCCAGGCGGTCACATGTCCTTCGGCATTTACAAGCAGGGTCAGGGCTACTGGGTCCGCGTGCTGACCGCGGCCTTCATCGCCGTCATCACGCTCTTCGCCGCCGGCTGGATGGCCGGCCAGACCGCCCGCTTCGAGGCACAGCTCCCCCGCTCCACCTACGCCTACAGCATCGGCTCGCCCGAGGGCTCGGTGAACCCCGGTGACCGCGTCACCCTCGTCGCCGCGCCCGAGCGCGTCGGCGGCCCGGCACGCGAGCTCGGCACCGCCCGCGTCGATGGCTACGACGCCGTCAACAACGAGCTCCGCATCAACGACATCCAGATCCAAGCCACCGACGCCGACGCGTCCATGGCCGAGAATGTCCGCGCCTCCGGCTTCGCAGCGGTCGTCCGCAGCGCCCGCGGCGTGTCGCCCATCGAGCCGCAGCTGCTCATCGGCCTCGTCGTCGGCGCGGTCCTGTTGATCGGCGCTGTCCTGGCGTACTACCTCACGGCCGTCCGCCCGGGGTTTGTGGACTTCCTCATCGCCACCGACATGGAGATGAAGAAGGTCAACTGGTCCACCCGCAAGGAAGTCATCGGCTCGACCATCGTCGTGATCGGCGCGTGCGTCCTCATCGCCGGGTTCCTCTACGGCGTGGACTACACCTTCGCCACGATCTTCAGGCTGATGGGCATCCTGGTCTAAGAGCATCCGGGCCGCGCGGGGTTTTCGCACCAAGCAGGAGACGGCGGTGATCGACACCGAGACAACCAAGGGAACCGCCATGAGCAACGACGCCACCGTCCAGGGCGGGGCCGCAGGGGGCGAGCCGATCCGTCAGGAGGGGATGGACTGGTTCACCCTCCGGGTCGCCTCAAACAAGGAGAACTCGGTCCGCGAGACCCTGCTCCGCAAGGTGCAGATCGAGAAGATGACCCACCTCGTGGGCCGCATCCTCGTCCCGACCGAGAAGACCAAGACCATCAAGGGCGGCAAGCAGCGCATCGTCGAGACCAAGCTCTACCCGGGCTACGTCTTCGTCGAGATGCGCCTCGAGCCCGACGGCCGAATCCCGCAGGACGTCTTCTTCCTCATCAAGGAGACCACCGGCGTCGGCGACTTTGTCGGCACCGCCGGCCGCCCGACGCCGCTGCAGGAGCACGAGATCGAGAAGCTCCACATCGACTCGCGCCGGCCCGAGGAAGAGCCCACCATCAAGCTCGTCTTCCAGAAGGGCGAGCCCGTCACCATCAAGGAAGGCCCCTTCCAGGGCTACGAGGGCACGGTGGACGAGCTTGTCCCCGAGAAGGGCCTCGTCCGCGTGCTGGTCACGATCTTCGGCCGCCAGGCCCCGATCGAGATCGAGGAGTGGCAGCTCGCCAAGGCCGGGCAGACCTGATCAGCACTTCCATCCGAGATTTCAGACGGGCTCGGCGCAACGCCGGGCCCGTCTTCGTTTTGCCCCGCGGCGACCCTAAACTCCGCCTCACCCTCTTCAGGAGCAGTCCATGTTCGAGCTTGTGCGCGTCGTGTCCAAGGGTCAGGCAGAAGCGGTCGTCGTCGGCGTCTTCAAGGACCGCAAGCTCGACAGCGCGACCCGCGAGATGGACACCGACGGCTCGATCGCCCGCGCCGTCGAGCGCCCCGAGTGCACCGGCGACGTCGGCCGCATCGCCGAGGCCTACCCGACCGGCGACGATGTGCCCCGCCGCGTCGTCATCGTGGGCCTGGGGGACCGCGACAAGTTCAAGCCCGCCTCGCTCCGCGCGATCGGCGGCGCGCTCGGCCGGCGCTTCGCGCAGACCAAGGACTCCCGCATCGACATCGAGCTCTCCGAAGCACTCGCCGCAGCGAAGCCCCGCGTGAAGCCCGAGTACGCCGGACGCTGCCTCGGCGAGGGCCTCGGCCTCGTTGCCTGGAGCTACACCCGCTTCAAGGGCAAGGGCTCGCCCGCCCAGCCGAAGCGCACGCAGCTCTATGTTCGCTCGTCCGACGCCGACTTCCAGGCCGGCATCGAGCGAGGCCTCGCGCTCGCCGCGTCCACCAACATCGCTCGCGACCTCTCCGAGACGCCCCCCAACGTCGCGACCACCAGCTACATCGCCGAGCAGGCCCGCGCCCTTGCAAAGGCCACGGGCATGACCTGCCGCGTGATCAAGGGTGACGAGCTCGAGAAGGAACGCCTGGTCGGCCTCATCAATGTGGGCAAGGCCTCGGAGAACGAGCCCTGCCTCATCCGCCTCGAGTACACGCCCAAGGGCGGCGGGCGCAAGGGCCGGAGCGACAAGCCCATCGTCCTTGTTGGCAAGACGATGACCTACGACACGGGGGGCCTGTCCATCAAGCCCACCCCCGGCATGGCCGGCATGAAGCGCGACAAGGACGGCGGGTGCGCCGTCATCGGCGCGATGCACGCCGTCGCGACCGTCATCAAGCCCGACCAGCCCGTCGTTGCGCTCCTCGCCGTCGCCGAGAACTCCATCTCCGACGAGGCCTACCGCCCCGACGACATCATCGTCTTCCGCAACGGCGTGAGCGTCGAGATCACCAATACCGACGCCGAGGGTCGCCTCGTCCTTGCCGACGCCCTCATCTGGGCGTGCGAGAAGGAGTCCCCCGCGTGCATCGTGGACGTCGCCACCCTCACCGGCGGCGTCGTCACCGCGCTCGGCTCCACCTTCGCCGGCATGTTCTGCGACGACGACCGCCTCCTGCAGCGCCTCTCCCGCGCGATGGACACCTCCGGCGAGCGCTGGTGGCGGCTCCCGCACGACCAGGAGTACAACGACATGATGAAGTCGGCCTCCGCCGACATCGTCAACTCCAACCCCAACCGCAAGGCCCATCCGATCCAGGGCGCGGCGTTCCTGTCCTTCTTCGTCGAGAAGAACATCCCCTGGGCCCACATCGACATCGCCGGCGTGCACGCCGTCGAGGGCGACTCGGGCCCGTTCGTGAAGGGCCCGACGGGTTGGGGCGTGCGCCTGCTGGCCGACTTCGTTGATCGCTGACGCGGTTGGCCGGTCGGCCCACGTGTGGTAGGATCCGTCGAGTAGTCCGCCGCGGATCGTGGTGACGCGGGGACGTTGGCGTGGCCGCATCCTGCTCATCGGGCGATTTGCCGCCGCGATCCGTGCTTGTGGCGTTCCTCCTGACCGTGCCAGGGAAAGGCGGGCATGAGAACAGCGCATTCCACGACGGGGCAAAGATCCGAGCCCGCGGCGGCCGGCGCCGCCCACGCGAATCTCGAGCCCGTCCTGCTCCTCGCATCGCCGGGGCCAGAAACAGACCTGCTTATGCGCCTGCTCGATCATCACCCGGCGGTGCACGCCAAGGGTGATGTGTTCCCCGCCCCCTCCGGCCCCGACGAGACGTACGAATCCTCGCTCGCCTCTTTCGCCGCCGCCGCGTCGCAGGATGCCGCGCTGAGCCTGCGTCGCAACACGGCCCGGCCGCTCCGCTTCGCGTTTGCAACGGTCGATCCGTGCGGCGCGATCCCTATCGA
>JAEYNG010000312.1 GCA_023412695.1 Planctomycetota bacterium
TTTGTTGGGGCCGGGGCAGGTACGAAAGCGGCCCCGGGGGGTGGGGTGCTGCTGGCGTCAGGGGTGGCTGGTTCCTAGAGTTGCAGCCCCACTGAAGGACGCACGATGACGCTGATGCTCGCCCAACTGCCGCCGATCGCCATCAACCTGCTGGTGATCGGGTTTCTCCTGGTCTGTCTAATCATGATCCTTGCCGTGCTGATCCAGAAGCCGCAGGGCGGCGGCCTGGCGGGCGCGTTCGGCTCGGGCGCGGGCTCGGGGCAGACGGCCTTTGGCGCCCGCACGGGCGATGCGCTGACCGTTGCAACCATCGCGATCTTCCTGTTTTACATCCTCGGCGCGGTGGGGCTGAACTACACCGTCCGGCCGTCCACGACGCCGCCCCCGGGGCCGCAGGCGCAGGGCTCGGCGGAGACGACGGGCACGCCGGAGACCGAGCAGACGGGCAATGTCGCCCCGCCCGCGGGCACGACGCCGATCACGGATGTGCCCGGGAAGGATGTCGCGCCGATCGTGACGCCGCCGGGCACGGAAGCGCCGTCGCAGCCCCCGGCCGCGACGCCCGAGACCCCCGCAACGCACACACCGGGCGCAGAGCCCACGACCCCGCCCGCGAGCCCGGAGACCCCGTCATCAACGCCGGCGAACCCGGGGTAAGCTCCCGGACAGTCACACCTCGACATCCAAGGAGGATGATTTGATCCGCAGCATGACCGGGTTTGGGGAGGCATCCAAACAGGAGGGTCCGGCCCACTACTTCGTCGAGGTCCGGTCTCTCAACAGCAAGTACTTCAAGGCGATGATCCGCCTGCCGGACGAGCTCCAGGCGCTTGAGGCCGAGCTCGAGACGGTGCTGCGCCACAAGCTGGCGCGCGGGTCGGTGTTCATGACGGTGAAGCACTCGGACTCGTCCGGGGGCGCCGCGCACACCATCAATCAGGCCGCGATGCGGAGCTACCTCGAGCAGCTGTCGTCGTTGCCGCGGACGGGCGAGGGGGCGGTGAAGATCGAGCTGGGCGCGCTGCTGGGGCTGCCGGGGGTGCTGCAGCCGCCGGCGGACGAAGAGGAGCGGCTTGCGCACGCGCGGACGACGCTGAACGCGCTGGTCGCGAAGGCGTGCGACGGCGTGCTGGCGATGCGGCTGCGTGAGGGCGAGGTCGTGCGGAACGACATGCTGCAGCATCGCGACGTGATCGCGGAGCGGCTGAAGCTGGTGAGCACGCGGGCGCCGATGGTGATGGCGGAGTACGAGAAGCGGCTCAAGGCCCGCATCGCCGCGATGATCAAGGAGCTGGGTGTCACGGTCGAGGCGGTGGATGTGGTGCGGGAGATCGGGATCGCGGCGGAGCGGGCGGACACCTCGGAAGAGATCAGCCGTCTGACGGCGCACATCGACCAGTTCGCGGAGCTGCTGTCGGGTCCTGATCCGCGGCCGGTGGGCAGGACGCTCGACTTCCTCACGCAGGAGATGCTGCGCGAGGCGAACACGATCGCGAGCAAGTGCCAGGACGCGGAGATCTCTCGGTGGACGGTCGAGATCAAGGGCGCGATCGACCGGATCAAGGAACAGGTGCAGAACGTCGAGTGAGCATGCCTCTCGCGGAGGGCGCGGTGCCTGAGGACCGAGCGCGAATCGCCGCGGGGGAGCTGGCGGTGGTGTGCTCACGCTATGACCTCGGCGAGGTGCGGGAGGCGCGGCACCTGAAGGCCGGGTCGCGCGCGAGCCCGAAGGCGCTGCTCGTCACGGAGAAGGGCGAGTATCTGCTGAAGCGGCGGGCCGCGCCGGGGCCGGGGGGGATGACACAGGCCGAGTGGCTGCACCGGATCGCGCTGTCGCACCAGATCATCCTGCACCTGGCGTCGCGCGGGCTGCCGGTGCCGCGGCTGCTGGGAACGCGCGATGATCACAACTCGATGCTGCAGAGCGGCGACCACGTGTACGAGATCTATCGGTTCGTGCGCGGCAGGCCGTATGACCGGTCGGCGGAGGCGGCGACCGCCGCGGGCGAGCTGCTTGCCCGGTGCCACGTCGAGCTGCGCGACCTACGGCCGGACTGGCCCCCGCCGCGCCGGTCGTATCACGGGCACCCGAGCGTAGCGGCCGCGCTGCGCGAGCTGCACCGGATGCTGGACGACGCGACGCTGCGGGTGGCGGCGGAGGAGCTCGCGGAGCGGTATGACCGCGCGGCGGCGCAGGCCGCGACGGTGGACAGGATGGCGGAACAGTTGATCCACGCGGACTGGCACCCGGGGAACATCGTGTGGGCCGCGCCGTCGCGGATCGCGGCGGTGCTGGACTTCGACGCGGTGGCGCTTGCGCCGGCGATCATCGACGCGTCGAACGGGGCATTGCAGTTTGCGCTGCGCCGCAGGCCGGTAGCGTCGCCGCAGCCGGGGCGTGCGCCGTTCTCGGTCGCGTTCGATTCGGGGCTGTTCGAGGCGTTCTGGGCGGGGTATCGCCGCGCGGGGGACGTCGGGGCGTGGCCGGCAGCGGCGGTGCCGCACCTGTGCGTCCAGGCGATCATCGCGGAGGTCGCGCTGCCGATCGCGGCGACCGGGCGGTTCGGGCGGTTCGCGGCGGGCGGGGTGCTCCGGCTGGCGAACCGCACGGCGGCGTGGTTCGAGGGGCACGCGGAGCGTCTTGCCCGGGCGGCCACCGTTCCGTAAAGTGCCGGTACAAGCAGGGACCCCCCTGCCCCCCACTCTTCCCGCTTCCCGGGTATGCGTTTCGAGGGAGGCTGCGCGGGGAACTGTCCGGAGACCGCTCATGGCCCGATCCGCCACAACCCTTTGGATGAGCCTACTGGCCGGCGGCGTGGGCGCCATGGCTTCCGGCGTCGCGGCGGGTGCTGCGGACCGACCGGCGTCTGCCCCGCCGACATCCGTGGCGGGTGATCAGGCCGCGGACATTGATGTATTGGTCGAGGGCCTGAGCTCGGACGACTTTCGCACGCGGGACGAGGCGACTGTCCGGCTGAGCAAGGAGCCGTCGATCCGCCTGCAGGACATCGAGCAGATTTTGAAGACGCGGGAGCTTCCGCTCGAGGCGCGGGCGCGCCTGATGTCGGTGGCGCGGGAGAGGTTCGCGCTGTCGCCGCGGGCGGCGATGGGCGTGCAGTTCGACCTGACGACGCTGCGGGACCGCATCGTGATCGAGCGGACGTTTCCGAACTTTCATTGCGACGAGGTGCTCGAGCCGGGGGACATCATCGTCGAGGCGGGCGGGGTTCCGCTGGACGGGCGGACGGGGCGTCCGACGATCCAGGGGATGATCATCTCACGCGAGCCGGGAGAGACGCTGGACGTGGTTGTGCGGCGGGGGAAGGAGAAGCTGCGCTTCGACGTGCGGCTCGGGCATTTCCGCGATCTCGACAATCCGACGCTCGACACGGCGCGGCTGAACCGGGCGTGGAAGGCGCGTTCGGCGGAGTACGCGAAGTTCGGGGAGCCGATCGGCACGCCGCTGCACGGGGACGCGTGGCAGAGCTTCGCGGTGACGCAGCAGTTCCAGGTCGCGCAGGCCAAGGCCGCGGCGCACGGGCCGACGATGGTCGTGCACGCCGGGGGGCAGGCACGGCCGTCGGCGTACGGCGACGCGTCGTACTACGCGATGCAGGCGCGGGCGGCTGCGAACCGGCAGAACCCGATGGCCAACGCGCAGGCGATGCAGATCGCGTTCGATCCGAACGATGTGGGGCTCGGGCTCCCGCCGATGACGTTCGCGGAGGAAGTGGACCGCCTGACGCAGCGGAAGAACATGCTCGACGAGCAGCTCAAGTCGGTCGTGCGGATGGCGGAGCGGGTCGAGCCCGGGTCTGCGGAGGCGTCGCTGATCGAGTCGCGCGTCACGCGGATGCAGGCGAGCGTGCGGTCGGTCGAGAAGCAGCTCGAGGCGATCGTCGCCGAGCGGGACGAGAAGACCGGCGCGGTCCCGACGCCGGGCACCTGAGACAGTTCACTTTGCTTCGACGCGGGCGAGAAGGCGCTTGAGCGCCGATGCGGCGTCCTGCACTGTGCGATTGGCACGGTCGAGCTCGGCGAGCTTGAGGGCGCGCCTGGCTCGCACCGAGGCACGCTTGCGGAACGCGGCGTCGCCCTCGAGCAGGTCGCAGAGGTTGTCGTACTGGTCGGCGAGCTTGACGAGCCTGGCCCGCCAGTCGGCCTCGGCGAGGCGGCGGTCATACTCGCTCTCGCGCTGCTTCTCGGGGAGCGCCATGTTCTTGGTCAGCGCGGCGACGCAGTCGGCGACGGGCGCGCCGAACGCCTGCTCGATCTCGTCGTAGTCGGTGCCGGTGTCCTCGATGGTGTCGTGGAGGAGCGCGGCGGCGATGCAAACTTCATCGTCGCAGGCGAAGACGTCGCGGACGATCATGGCGACGCGGAAGACGTGGGCGACGTAGGGCGTCTGGCCGTCGCGCCGGGTCTGGTGCCTGTGGGCGCGGGCGGCGAAGCTCGCCGCGGCTTGCCAGAGGCAGGCGTGCTCCTTCTTCCGGCCCTTGGCCATGACGCGCCTCCGTGCTTACTGGGCGGCGGAGCCGTTGCCCCAGACGCCGCCGTCCGCGCCGCCGAGGCGGCACTTGGCGGGCGAGTGGCCGTGCTCGTCGAAGACGTAGAGGTCGTTGGACTCGCCGGTCGCGAGCATGGAGCGCGGGATGAGCAGGCGCGTCTGCGGGCCGACGGCCTTGCCCGAGCCGGTCGCGGTCCAGTAGCGGCCGACGTGCTGGTTGTTGACGTAGAGCTGGCCCTTGCTCAGGCCGGCGGTGTCGAACAGCAGCCCCGCGCCGATCGCGTCGTCGTCGGGCGCGGTGAACGAGGTGCGCCACCAGCACGGCGTCCCGGTCTTGCGCGGGGACTTGCCGGCGACGGGCTCGAACGCGTCGGAGGAGGGGCGCTCCCATCGGGCGTATGCCCACTCGCCCTTGGCGGTGAGGCAATCGACGCAGTCGTAGAACCGCACCTTCGCGCCGAGCTCGTCGGCGTAGTCGCGCGTGGCCTGCGAGAGCGAGATCTGGAACTCGTTGTTGCCGCGGTTGAGCGCGGGGAGGTCGATGAACAGCAGCCCGCCGCCGCCGCTGCAGCCGCCGGTCTGGAAGTAGTGGAAGGGCCGGCCGTTGACGAGCACGACGCCGGAGATCGACGCGGCGCCGCCGGGGCCGAACTCGGGCAGCAGCATCGCGACGGGCGACTTTGTGCGGTGCTGGACGGACCATGTGAGGCGCGCGGGGTCGGTGACGTCGTCCTCCTGCACGCGCCAGAGCGGGGCGCGGAACGCGAGGAGGTTGACCGGATCGCTGGGGACGAGCTTGGGCTTGCCCGCCTTGATCTCCTTCACCTCCCAAGCATGGCCGTAGAGGCCGGTCGCTTCGCCGAGGTCGGACCCGCCGGCGACGCGGCCGAGGTTCTCCGCGAGCGCGACGAGGGTGCGCT
>JAEYNG010000348.1 GCA_023412695.1 Planctomycetota bacterium
CCCCCCCACCGCGGGTAGATGAGAGAGCCTGCGCCAGGCGGATTACTCCGGCTGGTACCAGGGGTTGCCGATGGGGTCTTCGGTGCGGAAGTCCTCGTTGAAGCCGTTGCAGCCGAAGTTGCCGGTCGCGGCATCGAACCACCAGCCGGCGTCACCGTTCTCGACCGCGCCTTCGGGGTCGGCGCCGAGGACGACGGTGGAGGTGCCGGTGCGCGGGTTGATCGGCGCCGTGCGGAGGTAGTTGGCGTTGATGAGCTCGGCGGGGAACTCGCCGGCGACGAACGTCGGGTAGTTGCCGTTGTTGCGGACGCGGAAGAGCTCGATCTGGCTGCGGATCGTCTGCAGCTGCGTCTCGACGTTACCAACCTGCGCATCCGCGCTGGCGTTGGTGAACTGCGGGATGACGATCGCGGCGAGGATGCCGAGGATCACAACGACGATGAGAATTTCGACGAGCGTAAAGGCCTTTGACACACGGTTGCGCATACAGGAGTCTCCTACAAACACGCACTCCACACATTTGCTAGCCGCCGGGTTCACACATCCCCGACGCCGGATCGCTGGTGAGGCGAGCCCCGACCCGGTGCGGCTGAGTGATGGCCGGCACCCGAATCGGTGGGCAACTGCCCACGTTCAAGATCGACTGCGTGCGGTGCGGGATTGACCCCCGGGGTGCAGGGCCGGCTTATGAGGGATGTCTGTGACGCGCGGGCGGCCTGTAGCGTGTGCCGCCGCGGCAGGCGATGAGCGGGCGAGGCGGTTATCAGAGCTGTGCAAAAACGAAAACGGCCCCGGGGTGAACCGGGGCCGTCGGGGGTGTGGTTGTAGTAGCGGCCTCAGCGGGCGCCGACTTCCTGCGAGCCGACGATGAGCGGGACGATCTCGGTGTTGGGGAGATTGAGCGCGCCCATCAACGCGGCGGCAGCGGTAGCCTCGGCGTCCTCGCCGGAGACGACCAGGTCGCGCAGGGCGGTGACGTGGCGGGTCTCGAGCAGGTTGCCGTTCCGCTTCGCCGAGCCGGTCACCTTGCCGAGCAGGGCGACGCGTTCCTCGCCGGAGGCGGCCATCGCGGCGTCCATAAGGGACTGCTGGGCGGCGGGCGTGCCGACGAAGGACAGCACCTCGGCGATCTGCTCGCGCACATCGCCCGAGTTGTCGCTGAGCGCGGTGACGAGCGGGCCGGCGGCGTCGGCCACCTTCAGCACGCTGTTGCCGGAGACGGCGAGGTCGCGCAGGACCGCGATGGCGCGGGTCTTGTACGCCATGGCCTCGTCCTCATTGATCGCCCCGCCGATCGCGCGGTCGAGCAACTGGTCGGCGGCCTCGCCGATCTCGGACTGGTTCATACCGATTCGGGCGACGCGGACGGTGGGGTCGTCGCTGTACTTCTGCGAGAGCTCCTGATAGCCGGCGGAGCTGGCGAACGCGAGGATGGGGGTTGCACGCAGCTTGGCGCGGCCGCGGGTCTCGGCAATGACGGCCTCGGTGCCGTTGGTGGTGAGGTCGGTGACGATGAGGTCGACGCCGGGCATGTCGGCGATGGCCTGCTCGAGGTCGGCGATCTGGGTTGCGGGGCGGACGTCCTGGTAGCCGCGGGCGCGGAGGGTGTCGCTCAGGGTCGTCTGCTGCTCGGGGCTGGCGGCGATGACGACGGCGTACCGGGCGCCGGCGTCGCGGATCGCGCTGCCAAGGAGGGGGACAACGCGGTCGGAGCCGTCGAAGGATTCACGCGGGCCGGCGGCGCCGAGGGCGATGGCGGCCTCGTACTGCACGCGGCGGCTGGGGTAGCGGATCGCCTCGAGGAGCGAGCGGCGGTCACCGCCGGACCAGAGCTGGGATCCGCCGGCGGTCTGCTCGATCGCGGCGATGGCGCGGCGGGCGAGCGACGTGTCGTTGGTGTCGAGCGCAAGGCCGAGGACGCGCTGGCTCGGGCCGTTGCCCGCGGCGACGGCGTAGTACATCGCGTCGCGCCGGTCGGGGCCATAGGCCGGGTTGGCGTAGTCGGCCGGGCCGTCGATCTCGCGCGAGAAGTTGGACGCGAGCCAGAGGCTGATCGCCCCGGCGTTTGCGGAGTCGAGCCGCAGGGCGCGCTCGGCGTAACGCATCGCCATCGCCTCGTGGAAGACGGAGGTGTCGATCGGATCGAAGAGGAGGCCCGCGCCCGGGTCGTACGTCCACCAGAGCTGGTTGGGCTCACCGGGGAAGCTCGTCAGGCTGAGCGACTCGGTGTAGTAGTCGCCCGCGAGCGTCTCGTAGCGCGACGAGAGGGGAGCGTCGTCATTGACCACGCTGGCGATCTTGCGGATCGCATTCTCCGCGGCGGTGCGGACGGCGTCAGATTGCGTGCTCGACCGAACGTCGTAGAGGGCGGGGACGGAGGCGGTGTACGGAATATCGCGCAGGACGCTGATCACCGTCTCCTGGGAGACAGGGTCCAGCTCCGGAAGCGCGGTGGTGAGCGGGACGATCGACTGGCGGCCCATGTCCACCAGGAGCGTGCGAACCTCGGCCTGCACGATGCCGTTGTCGCGCTGGATCAACGCGCGGAGGAGCTGGGGCAGGGCGTACTCGCCGGCGGCCTTGAGGCGTTCGCGGGCGTATGAGCGGGCACGCTGGGTACCGCTGAGGTGGGAGATGCTCTTGGCGATGGCCTCGGGGTCGCGGACGACGGCACGCTTGCCGTCCTCGTACAGGCGGAGAAGCTTGCCGGCGGTCTCTTCGAGCTCGCGGTAGCGGAGGCCCTGGATGATCGCACGTTCGAACTTGGTGTATCCGCCGCGGGAGGAATCGACGAGGTTGACGAAGTCCTGCGGGGAGATGCCCTTGTCAAGGAGGGCCTGACCCCACTGGCCGGCCATTTCAGGGTTGTCGATCAGCGTGTAGTGCGTGAAGTCCTCGAGCATCTGCTCGTTGGTCACTTCGCGACCGGCGGGCTGGGCTCCGTCCTGGGCGAGCAGCGGCATCGGCGTTCCGGCGAGCGCGGCCAGAGCAAGCGGCAGGCACGCCGCGAGCGAGAGGCCGGAACGGCGAAACGCGACAAGGCTCTTGATGCGGTCGGACACGAGCAGCTCCTTGGGGATCAATGATCGGGGAACGGGCCGAGAATCACGGCGGTCGTCGAGACAGTTCCCGTACGAACGCCGCCCGCCGCCGGATGCAGAACCGGGGACGGGGTCACAGGATAAGGGGCGTAACGTAACGCCCCGGCAGTGGGGATGTCAACGCGGGGAAAGTGGGAGAGTTTGGTCCGTTAGGAATCTCCCTGGCATGGGGGGTGGGTTTGGCCGTCATTGTCCGGATAGCCGATTCCTGCGCTTTGGACAGTTCCAGGCGTCAAGACCGATCCAAAAGGCGTCGATGGCATAGGGACGAAAACGCCGGTCGTGCGGCGGAGGGTTTGTGCCTTACCCAACAGCGAGGATGTAGAGATGCTGCCATTCGACAAAGATGTTCTCACGACCGGAGAGGTGGCCAAGATCTGCAACGTCGCGCCGCGAACGGTCTCCAAGTGGTTCGATACGGGCCAGCTGAAGGGCTATCGGATCCCCGGGTCGAAGGACCGGCGGATCCCGGTGTCGCAGCTCGTCCGGTTCATGAAGGAGCACGGCATCCCGTTCGACGGGGTGGCGGGCGGGAAAACCCGCATCCTGGTGGTCGATGACGAGGCAGAGGTGGTCGAGGCGCTGGGCAAGGCCCTCGCCGAGCAGGCCAACTACGAGGTCCGGACAGCAACGACGGCATTCGAGGCCGGGATCGAGTGCGAGCGGTTCAAACCGCATGTGCTCCTGCTTGATGCGCACCTCGGCGGTGCCGAGGCGAAGGCGCTGGCGGGGATGGTCCACAAGGACGACGACCTGCAGCTCACCAAGGTGATCGCCATGAGCGGTCAGATGACCGAGGGGCAGTTGCAGGGTCTGCGGACGCAGGGCTTTGACAGCTACCTGCGGAAGCCGTTCGCGGTGCGGCAGGTGATCGAGGCGATCGAGCAGTCGACGAACCTCGTGCACTGAATCAATGTCGATGATTGCGAATGAGCAGACCCCGCGGGAATCGCGGGGTCTGTTGCTTTGCGGGGTGATCAGAAATCGCGGCGGACGAAGATCCAGCCGGCGATGGCGAGGATCACCGCCTCGAAGCCGAGCGAGGTCCCGATGATCCATGAGGTCGGGTTGGAAAACTTGCGCTCGAGGGCCTTGCGCTGGACACGCCCCATATCGACGCGCACGTCCTCGGCGTCCTGATCGATCTCCATCTGCGCCATGTTCTCTTGGGCGTCATTGATCAGGCGGCCTCTCTCCTCCTCGGTGAGCACTGCGCGCTCGAGCAGGTCCTTCGTGTCGGCCATCTTCGGCAGGACCGCCTTCACGCCGCCGGCGGCGAAGTCGATCCATCGGATCTTCGCGAGTGCTGCCTCGGCGTCGGGCAGACGCTTCTTGCGGTCCTCGAGACGGCCGGTGCGTGAGGCGATCGAGATGGCGTTGCGGACGTTCTCGAGCCCGGGCTTGTTCTCGACGGCGCGGAGTTCTTCGAGCTCCTCCTCGCGCTTCTCGATGTCCTCTCGCAGCAGGCGGACACGCTCTTCGGTGTACATTCGCCACGTGCTGATGCCGCTCTCGGAGGCGTGGAGGAGGAATACCACGAACCAGATGAGGATCGTGAGCAGCAGCGAGGCGATCGACGAGCGTGTAATGAGCCCGATGAGCGCGCAGACACAGAAGAGGTAGCTGAAGAAAAGCACCACGATGGGGACCGAGAGGAGGATGCGGGGCTCCCACAGGCCGCCGCGGAGACCGATGACAAGGAACGAGCCGACGGCGAACACCGCGACCTGAAGCGTGACGAACAGCAGGCCCGCGGCGTACTTGGTGAGGAACAGCCGCAGACGCGAGATAGGCTTGGAGAGGACAAGCTCGATCGAGCCGCCGGAGACGAGGTCGGGGAAGATGCTGGCAGTCGAGATGAGCGCGAGGATGGTGGCGATGATGCCGAGCCAGAACTTGACGCCGAGTTCAGTGAAGAGGAACTGCTTGTAGAACACCGCCTCGGACATCATGGCGGTGGAGATGCCGAAGCCGAGGGACCAGTGCAGGAAGGTGAAGCCGCGGTTGTCGATGCCGACGCACGCAAAGACCGCGACGACCAGCAGCGAGAGCAGGAGGACGATCCAGAACATCTTTCGGCTGTTGAGTTCGCGGTAGGCGTCGAGGAAGATGGCGAGGGTGGCTCTCATTGACGCACCCCCTGCGCCGCGCCGAGGCCCGCGGTTGCCGCGTTGCCGGCTTCACGCTTGCCGATGCTGGCCGCGCCCGGGGCGAGGGCCTGGCCCGATTGCGGATCGACAACGGCGTTCATGAACAGGTCCTCCAGCGACGCCCGCACAGGCCGGATCGCACGGATCGTTGTGTTGTGCGCCCGTAGCGCATCGATGATGGGCTGGATGATCGCCGCGTCGGTCGAGCCGACCTTGATGGTCAAACCGTTTGTGCCCTGCACAGGTTCGAGGACGACCGTCGGGTGCTCATCGCCGTTGACGGTGAGGGTGCCGTGAAGAGCAAGGGCATTGGACGCATCGCGGGGAGTGGCAGGCAGAAGCGGGGCGAACCTCGCGACGGAGACGAGTGCCTTCGGCAGGAAGTCGGCGGGCGACGAGCCGGCCGCCCCGGGCAGGCTGATGTCGATCTCGTAGCGGCGGCTGTCACGCGTGAGCTCTTCGATCGTGCCCTGCGATGCGACCACCCCCTGCACGAGGATGGCGACACGGTCGCACACCATCTCGAGCTCGCTGAGCAGGTGTGAGTTCAGGAAGACGGTGCGGCCTTCGTCGCGGATGCGGGTGAGGATGTTGCGGATGTCGCGGCGTCCGACGGGGTCCACGCCGTCGGTGGGCTCGTCGAGGATCACCAGGTCGGGGTCGCTCATGAGCGCATTGGCAATCCCCAGGCGCTGCCGCATGCCCTTGCTGAAGCCGCGGACGCGGGCGCGTGACCAGTTCTTCAGGCCCACCAAGTCGAGCAGTTCCGCCGCGCGGCGGCGGCGCTGGGCCCGCGGCACGTCGGAGAGCGCGCCGAAGTAGTCGAGGACCTGCTCGGCCGTGAGGTATTCGGGGAAGCGGTGGTGTTCGGGGAGATAGCCGACCCGCTTGAGCGTGGGCTTGTGGCCGACGGGTGCGCCGAGGAACGCGCCCTCGCAGCGGGTCGGCCGGATAACGGTCATCAGGATCTTGACGAGCGTGCTCTTGCCCGCGCCGTTGGGGCCAAGGAGTCCGAAGACCGAGCCGCGGTGCACACGCATGTCGATGCCGCGGAGCGCGTGGACGCGGTTGCGGCCGAAGCGGCCCTTGTAGACCTTCTCGACGTTGGCGACGTCGATCACCCAGTCGTCGGTGAAGCGTCCGGCATCGTGTGAAGCCGATGGTGCGAGAGCAGAAGGGGGCGCAACGGTCGTCACACTCGTTCTCCGGTGGTCGGTGGTTCAGGGCTCGGGCCGGCGCTTCGCAACGATATGGAACACATGCCAGTGCTTGGGATTCCCGCCGGCGTCGTTGTCGTCCTTCTCATCAATGCGGAACTCTTCGAGCGTGAAGCCATCGAAGAGGGCGCGGGCCTGTTCCTCGGTCTGGTGGGAGCGGGCGGGGATCGCGGCCCAGGAGTCGCGGTCGCCGAAGAGCTGTCCGGCGAAGCGTCCACCGGGAAGGATTGCGCGGGCGATCGCCTGCCAGAGGCGGTCAAACGCGGCGGGGTCGCAGAAGGGGAGGGAGAACGACGCGTTGACCAGCAGCGCGGCGGGGAGCTCGAGCTCTTCGAACGCCGCGACCTGCGCGGTCAGGCGATGGCGCGACTCCGTCGGGGCGCGGGGGAGGAGCATGTCGAACGCAGCGGGGTGGGCGTCGATCGCACGGACTTTCCAGCCGCGGCGGAGAAGTTCGAGGGTGTCGCGTCCCTCGCCGCATCCGAGGTCGATCGCGAAGGGGAGGAGTTCTTCGGCGAAGGTGGAGGCGGCGGGTCCGCCCCATTCCTGCTCGAAGCGGTCGAGGGCGGAGAGGAGCGTCTCGCGCGGGGGCTTTCCGAGGACGACTTTGAAGTAACCGGGCCAGTCGCGCTTCTCGGCGAAGTGCTGGGCCTTGGGTGCCGGACCGGGTTGCGAGTCGTGCGGCTTGTCGTTTGGGGCGGTCATACGCTGTCCACCAATGTACGAGAACACACGGGAGTTCGTCGCCGCCCTCGAGCGAGCCGGAGAACTGAAGCGTATTTCCGCTCGGGTCTCGCCGGTGCTTGAAATTACGGGGCTCGCGGACCGGGAGAGCAAGTCGCCCGCGCCGAGCCTGCCGCACGAGGCGACGCGCCGGACGGACCCGAGGTTTCATCATCTGGGTGGCCGCGCACTGTTGTGCGAAAACGTCGAGGGGTCCGACATCCCGGTGCTGATCAACCAGTTCGGCAGCTATCGCCGGATGGAGATGGCCCTAGGGTGCGTGGAGCAGGGGCTGGAGGGACTGGCCGATCGGCTGGGGAAGCTCATCAAGCCGGAGCCGCCGCCGACGTTGCTCGACAAGCTGAAGAAGCTGCCGGAGCTGCTGGAGCTGGCGAAGATCCCGCCGAAGAGAGTGAAGGCCGGGGCGTGCCAGCAGGTGATCATCAAAGGGAATGAGGTGAACCTCACGCGGCTGCCGCTTTTGCGGTGCTGGCCGCTGGATGGGGACTTCGCCGCGCTGGGATATCCGGCGGGAGTGAATGACGGGGTGCCGGGACTGGGATCGGGCGCGGAGTGGGAGCGGCTGTATCGCGGGCGGTACATCACGCTCGGTGGGATCTACACGATCCACGCGGACGATCGCGGCCATCCGAACCCGCCGAGCCGCAATGTTGGCATGTACCGTGTGCAGTTGCTCGGCAAGCAGCGCATGGCGATGCACTGGCACATGCATCATGACGGTGCGCGGCACTGGAGGTCCTGGAAGGCTCGCGGCGAGAAGATGCCGGTTGCGATCGCGCTCGGCGGCGAGAGCGTGCTTCCGTATGCCGCGACCGCGCCGATGCCGCCGGGGATCAGCGAGCTTCTGCTGGCGGGGTTCCTGAATCGCGGGGGCATCCCGTTGTGTCGCGGCGTGACGGTGCCGCTGGATGTGCCGGCGAACGCGGAGATCGTGATCGAGGGGTACGTGAGCTGCGAGGCGGGGCTGCCGGGCTTTGATCCGCGCTTTGCGGGTGCGGAGATTGGCCCGGGTGCGGTGTTCGAGGGGCCGTTCGGCGATCACACCGGGTTCTACTCATTGCCGGACCGATACCCGGTGCTCGAGGTAACGGCGGTCACGCATCGGCGCGACCCGATTTTCCCGGCGACGGTGGTGGGGCTGCCGCCGCAGGAAGACTACTTCATGGGCAAGGCGACGGAGCGGCTGTTTCTGCCGCTGCTGCGCACGATCATCCATGACATCATCGACTACGACCTGCCGATGTTCGGCGCGTTCCATAACTGCGCGTTCCTGAAGGTGAGGAAGGAATACCCGCTGCAGGCGAGGCGGGTGATGCACTCGGTGTGGGGTGCCGGGCAGATGGCGTGGACAAAGACCATCGTCGTCGTGGATGAGGAGGTAGACGTCCACGACCCGACGGCGGTGTTGCGGGCAGTAGGGGAGGGGTGCGTGCCGGAGCGCGACTGCGAACTGGTGCGGGGGCCGCTCGATATTCTGGATCACGCCGCGCCGTTTCTTGGCGGGGGCGGGAAGCTCGGGATTGATGCGACAGAAAAGCGCTGGGATGCGGAGCAGCACCGCGTGCTTTCGCCACTCGCCACGGAACTGTGTGCCGCGGGACCGATCGGCGCAGTGACAGGGGATGCCGCACTCGCGGCGGAAACGAGGCTGAAACAGGTCGAGCACGTGCTGGATGCCCGTATTCCGGATGAACTCGGCGGCTGGTGGCTGCTGGTGCGGACGGATGGCGAGCCCGGGGCGGGCGCGGCGGTGATCAAGTCGATCGGGGGATTGACAGCCGAGGCGCAGGTGCCGCGATGGGTCGTGGTGGTCGGTCCGGATGCGGATGTGGGGAACGTGGACGATGCGCTGTTCTACTGGATGGCGCAGACGTCGCACGATCGGGACCGGTACCTGAGCAAGTG
>JAEYNG010000378.1 GCA_023412695.1 Planctomycetota bacterium
GTCTACCACTCCGCCGCGTGCGTTGTTGATGAGGTACGACCCCGGCTTCATCGCGGCGATCTGCTTCGCGCCGATCATCCTGTCCGTGCCCTTGGTCGCCGGGATGTGCAGCGACACAACGTCCGACTGCGCTAACAGTTCGTCAAGCGTGCGGACCGCGCGGGCATTGCCGAGCGGCAGCACCGCCGCCGTATCGAAGAAGAGCACACGCATACCCATCGCCTCGGCGAGAACGGAGACCTGCGAGCCGATTCGGCCGTAGCCGACGATCCCGAGCGCGCGGCCGCGAACCTCGTGCGCGCCCGCGGCGGATTTATCCCACACGCCGGCGTGCATCTGCGCGGCTTTGTCGGTCAGCCGCCGGTAGAGCGCGACGATCTCGGCAATAGTCAGTTCGGCGACGCTGCGGGTGTTGGAGAACGGCGAGTTGAACACCGGCACGCCCGCGAGATTCGCCGAGCGAAGATCAACCTGGTTGGTACCGATGCAGAAGCACCCGACCGTGAGCAGACGTGGGCACTGCTCGAGGACCGGGCCGCGGAGCTGCGACGCAGAACGGATGCCCAGGATGTGCGCTTCGCGCGCCGCCTCTGCGAGTTCGTTTCCGGAGAGCGCACCCTTCTGCATCTCGACCTGGAACCCCTCCGCCGCGAATAGCTCCTCCGCGCGAGGATGGATGCGCTCCAGCAGGAGCACGCGGATTTTGTCCTTGGGGAAAGACGTTCGCACGGGTGAAGGTAGGCGGTCGGTGGTCGGCACTGCCGTCGTCATGGTTATCGACCTCGCAGCGGCATCCGTCGCCGCACAGTCGATTCATCGGTCAGGCGCGCCGCTGACCGGAGGCGTCGGCGGCAGGGGGTTTGTGTCCGGCACCGTGTTGGGGGCGATGCGGACGATCCCGCCGAGGATCAGCCCCAGCAGCCCAAGGGCCAGCAACAGCCGGTAGTAGCCGAACGGGGTCAGTCCGCGGCGGTTCAAGAAGCCCACGAGCCACTTAATCGCCAGCATTGCCGAGACGGTCGCGACGGCGATCCCGAGCAGGATCGGTGCTGTGCCAACGGCCTCGAACATGTTCACGTGGCCGTTCTGGCCGCTGCGGGCGAAGTCCTTGACGAGCTTGTACACGCAAGCGCCGCCGAGTGTCGGCAGGCCAAGGAGGAATGAGAACTCGGCGGCGGCAGCAGGGCGCAGCCGAACGAGATACCCCGCGGTGATTGTCATCATCGAGCGGCTTGTGCCCGGCCACATGGCGATGCACTGCACGAGCCCGATGACCAGCGCCCGCAGCGGCGTGAGCTCGTCGATGCCGATCTCCGAGTGCGACGAGCGGACGGTCGAAAACCGCCCGCCGCGCCAGGCTTCGAGCGCGATCATGTAGACCCCGCCGACGGCGAGCGCGGCGATGACCGGTCCCGGTCGGAAGAGCCGCGCCTCGATGTAGTCATCGAGGAGGACGCCCAGCACGGCCGCGGGAAGGAAGGCAATGAACAGATTGGCGACGAGGCGGAAGCCTGCTGGGTCCTTGCCGAGCAGGCCGCGGATCATCTGCAGGACCCGCTTCCAATAGAGCCCAAGGACGGCGAGGATCGCTCCCCCTTGGACGACGACCACGAACGTGTCCACGGCGGCCTTGGTTTCGGGGGGGGAGTCCAGCCCGAGGAGCGCGGCGGCGACGATCAGGTGTCCGGTGGAGGACACCGGGAGGTACTCGGTAATTCCCTCAACGATGCCGAGGATGACTGCTTGCCACCAGTTCAGGGGTGAGCTCCAAGAAGATTTCCTATCTTGACGTCAGGACGAGTTGTCTGGGTCTTTCATCGGCCTATGACCCCATGATTCGTGGGATGACAGCCGGATTTCGCGGCATTGGAAGCCGCCCGGGCGGCCGCCTAGGATCTCCGCCCCTCAGAACAGCCCCCGGGCCGTTCCACGGGAAGAAGTAAGACCCTTTAGCCGCGGGATTTGACGCCATGGGCACGAACGCTGTCGCCATCCTCAAGGGCCTGACCGAGGGCCAGATCAAGTCCGACCTTCCGAAGCTGGAAATCGGCGATACGTTGAACGTGCATTGCCGCATTGTCGAGGGCCAGAAGGAGCGCATCCAGGTCTTCCAGGGCGTGCTCATCGCGAAGGCCGGCGGCGGCATCACCGAAATGATCACGGTCCGCCGCATTGTGGACAATATGGGCGTCGAGCGCGTCTTCCCGGTGAACTCGCCGAAGGTCGCAAAGATCGAGGTCATCCGCCAGGCGGACGCCCGCCGGGCGAAGCTGTACTTCCTCCGCGAGCGTGCGGGCAAGTCCCGTCGTCTGCGTGACAAGCGTCGCGGCCTCGAGGTTGAGACCAAGACCCCCGAGACCGCCGCGAACTGACCGGCTGTCGCGACTCTGTACAATCTGCCTTGGCACGCTGCCCGCTCCGGGATCGGACGCGGGCAGTTTTCTTGTTTGAACGTTCGATGCGGAGGATGGCACGATGCGAGCGATCATGGTCAGACAGCCCGCGGCGGGTTCACCGATCCAGCAGCAGGTTTCGCTTATAAGCGACTGGCCGGAGTTGGAGCCGCTCAAGCCGGGCGAGGCGATCGTGCGAACGCTCGCGACTGCGCTGAACCACCTCGACTTGTGGGTCGTGCGAGGCGTGCCCGGACTTGAGCTTGCGTATCCGCGCGTGGGAGGGTGCGACGGGTGCGGCGTGATCGAGCAGGTCGGCCCGGGCGTGGACGCCAAATGGGTGGGCCGCCGCGTCATCATGAACGGCGCGATCTCGCGCGAGCGGTTCCCGCGGCCGGACGACGGGCCCGATTCGACGCTCGCACCGGAGTATGAGGTGCTCGGCGAGCATCGTAACGGCACCAACCGCGAGCGGTTTGTCGCGCCGATCACCGCGCTGCAGCCGATCCCGGACCACTTCGATCATCGCGAGGCGGCGGCGTACGGATTGACGTTCCTCACGGCGTATTCGATGGTCGTCGCGAAGGGGCAGCTCCGCGCGGGTCAGTGGGTGCTCGTCACGGGAATCGGCGGTGGCGTCGCGCTCGCGGCGATGGCGATCGCGAAGCACCTTGGGTGCCGTGTCGTCGTCACCAGTCGGCACCAGTGGAAGCTCGACAAGGCGAAGGAACTCGGCGCGACGGCGACGGTGCTCGACGAGGGACAGGACTGGTCACGCCAGGTGCGGGAGGCGACCGGCAAGCGCGGTGTGGACATGGCCGTCGATTCGTCTGGCAAGGCGACGCACCTGAAGTGCATCAAGTCGCTCGCCCGCGGCGGGGCGTATGTCACGCCCGGCTGCACGTCCGGACCGGATGCCGTGACGGACCTCGCGCGGGTGTTCTGGAATCAGCTCCGGATCTTCGGCTCGACGATGGGCACGCCCGAGGAGTTCGCCGAGGTCGTGTCGCTGTACCGCGCGGGGAGCGTGCGTCCGATCGTGGACAAGGTCTTTCGGCCGGAGCAGTGCGGCGAGGCGTACGCGCGGCTCGAGGCGGGCGAGCAGTTCGGCAAGGTCGTGATCGACTGGTCCTGAACGGTCGCGGCGTAAAAAAGAACAGGGGCGGCATCGGAGCCGTCCCCTGGGAGTTGCGCTGCGCGAAAGATGGCAAGAAGAGTTCAATTCGCCGCGTGTGAACGCAACCGAGTTGCGCGGATTGGGCAAGCGCCTCGATCGGTCTGCGCAGCGCAGAAAACCTGGGCGGGCTGGCCACGCGTCCTTCTGATTGCCACGCTACAAAGAGGGAGCGGGCCGGTGCGTGTCGCGGCGTCACGTTATACTCGGAGCCCTATGCCTACCGACTGGTCAGAAGGGATTCTGCTCTCGGACCTTGCGGACGAGCCCGAGCTCTCGGAAGAGTTCTCGGCCATCTTCGCGCGGCTGAAGACGCCGAACGACGACGATGCGCCGCCCTCGTTCGGCGCGGGGAGGGAGGCGGTGCGCGAGGCGCCCGCCGCCACGAGCGACGCCATCCCGCACGTGGTGCTGAACTTCTCGGGTGTCTCCTATCTCAACTCATCGCATATCGCGGCGTTGCTGCGGATGCGGAAGCGGCTGGTCGAGGCGGGCAAGCAGCTCGTGCTGTGCTCGATGGGGGACGAGGTGTGGTCGATGATGCTCCTGACCGGGCTGGACAAGGTCTTCCAGTTTGCCCCGGACCCGATGACCGCCCTCGCGAGCGTGCAGTTGAAGCAGCAGGGGGGCTGACTTTTCCGCCTGCGGCCGCGGCGGATGCGCTTCTCGCCGGTACGATCCTGCACGATGTCCACATTGACGGCGACGATCGAGACCGCCCCTGCCAATCCACGCTGGGGCGCGCCGATCGCCGAGCTTCTCGGCGTGACGAAGACGTATTACAAGCCCGACGGGAGCGTGCTCGTCGAGGCGGTGGGTCGCAACGGCAAAGGCGTGGACTTGCGCGTGCCGCGGGGCCAGTACCTGGCGATCATGGGTGCCTCCGGCTCCGGCAAGTCCACGCTCATGAACATGCTCGGCTGCCTCGACCGGCCGACCACCGGCAGCTACCTGCTCGACGGTGAGGACGTCTCGGTCATGCCCGACGAGCGGCTCTCATCGTATCGCGGCCGGAAGATCGGGTTCGTGTTCCAGGCGTTCAACCTGATCCCCGAGCTCACGGTCGTCGAGAACGTCGAGGTCCCGCTGCTCTATCAGAAGATCTCGCGGGCCGAACGACGGGAGCGTGCGATCGAGAAGCTCAAGCTCGTGGGCCTCGGCGAGCGGCTCGGCCACCGGCCGCGCGAACTCTCGGGCGGTCAGCAGCAGCGC
>JAEYNG010000499.1 GCA_023412695.1 Planctomycetota bacterium
TCCCGGTAGCTGCGGGAACGTCCGAAGCTGGTCGGGCTTGAGCTCGAGCTGGCCGAACGTCCGCGCCACCGCGTTCCAGTTGAGCGCGGCGACTTCCCGGCGCTCCGTCGGGGCCGCGTTCCGTCGACCGTTCTTTCCGAGACTCTTCCCGAGGTTCATGCTCGTGTCATCCTGCTACGCACCGGGCGGTTGAGGTGTGCGGGATCAATCGGCGGGCCAGGCATTGACACCGGGGGCGGGCGGCCGCCGCAGGTAGTCCTCGTTCGGCGGATAGGGCCGCTTGATCTGCTGGTCCATGAGCTTCATTTGCAGCGGCTCGGCCGCGGGGATCTCGGCCTCGAGGTCCGACTCCGCCAGCGCGTTCTTCGAGAGCAAGCGCAGGTCGTTGAAGCTGGTGTCCCGCATGATCCGCGGCGTCATGAACACATAGAGCAGCGTCTTCCGCGAGTTCTGCCGCGTGTCGGCGAACAGGAAGCCGACGAGCGGGATGTCCATCAGCAGCGGGATACCCGTGCGCGTCTCAGTCTTGGACTCGAACACCAGCCCGCCGACGACGATCGTCGTATCGCTCGGCACGGTCACGGAGTCTGCACGGACGCGGTCCTCACGCTTCGGCGGGGGAACGCCCGGGATCGAGGACTCACCGGAGAACGCCGAGAGCTCGATCTCGTACTCCAGCTTCACGCTGCCGCCATCAGAGATCTGCGGGATGACGCGGAGCTTGGGACCCGCCGGCTCGAACCCGCCGAAGCTCTGCGTGTCGTTGCCGCCGTTGGAGCCGATGCTCGTGGTGAGCGTCGGCTGTTGATCAAGGCTCGAGACCTCGGCCTCCTGGTTGTCGTCCACCAGCAGCTGCGGCGACGCGACGACCCGCGCGTTGTTGTCGCGCGAGATCGTGTTGATGATGAACGGCACGTCCTTTGAGCGGATGAGCGCGCTCGTCAGGCCCGCGAGGTTCGCCGCGGGCTCCTTCCGATCGAGCAGACCACCGCCATCGCCGAAGCTGCCAAGGCCGAAGTTGGTGTTCAGCGCGAACTGACCGATGATCGTCTGCACCTCCGCGGCGAAGCGGAAGTCGTCGCCGAGTGTTACTGTCACGATCTTCGCGTCGATGTACACCTGCGGCCGGAGCAGGTCGATCCGGTCAATCAGGGTCCGCATCTGCGGCTGCAGCTTGCGGGGCGCTTTCACCAGCAGCTGGTTGTTGTTCTGATCGGCGACGACCTGGATGTTCGCACCCTCGAGCTCGCCCAGCCCGACCTCTCCCGGCGCGAGCTGCTCGGCGTTCGCATCGCCGACATTCGACGCCTGCTGCTGCTGAGGATTCGGAACGCGGCGGTTCCGGCCGAACCGGTCGCGCGAGCCGAGATCGCTCCCGAGCAGCGGGGAGCTTGCTCCGCCGGTTCGCGTCTCGCCGGTCAGCAAGCTGTTGATCAGGTCCGCCGCTTCTTCAGCCTTCGCGTGCTTGAGCTTGTAGAACTCGGTGATCGTCGTATCGCGGTCGATCAGGTCGCCCAGCTCCCGCACCAGCGCATCGACGCGTGCGTGCTGGGCCTCGGTGCCGCGATAGATGAACCCGCCCGCCGACGGATAGATAACAAATCCGCTGCCGGACAGCGCCGACACATTCTGCACACCGGGCTGATTGCCCTGGCCGGTCCGCTGAAGATTCGCCCTGGACAGCCCCGTCGCGCCCGCGCCCGAAGAAGACGACTCGAACGTCGTCACCTCGCCGAGCTGCTGCCGCGTACCCTCGGTCGCGACCGTCTCGGCCGTCTCGACACCCACCGGGTAGAAGCGCGAGATGAGCGTGATCGGCACATCGACGATGGCCAGCAGGTCGCCGAGCAGCCTCGCCTCATCCTCGCGTCCACGGAAAAACAGCGCGTTCCCGCCCGGATCGACGGTCAGCCGCTCCGGCAGGTTCGAGAACGAGCCGCCCGCGGCCGCGACCGTCGTCGTCTGCTGGTTGCCCTGGTTCCCCTGCGCCGCGACCGAGCGAGGCGCGGTCGAACCGAGCAGCTCGATGATCCGGTCGCGGGCCGAAGCCGCGGCGACGTTGTGGATCTCAAACCTCTGGAACTTCATCACCTCTGTCCGCTCGGCGAGCACGAGCTGGACAGCCTCCTCCACCAGCCGCGTGTTCCGCGGCGTATCGGTCACAACGATCACCCCGAGCTCGTCAAGGTATTGGATCCCTGTCCCGCCGGCGGTCGCCGATTTGGTGCCCAGCATGCTCTGGATGAGCGGCTGCATGGACGACGGCTTGATGCCTGTCGTCCGGATGACTTTCGTCGGTGCGAGCACGCCCGTCGCGCTCGGGCTCGCCTGGATCGAGCCCTTGGGCATCACCATGTGCACGCCCGACTCGTCCTGGATGATCGTGTAGTCCTTCTGCTCCATCAGCGTGAGCAGGAACGGCAAGACCTGCTCCTGCTTCAGCGTGATCGGCGTGTTGATCACTACCGTCTGGCCGCGAAGGCCCGAGTCGGTGTAAAGCAGTTGCAGCCCCATCTCGTCGCGCACAAACTCGACCAGTTCGGCGAGATCGACCGGCTCAGAGAAGGCGGAGAACTCGAACGTCCCGTCGTCCCGAAGGCCCCCCTGCTGCTTCATCGCCTGGAGCATCTCCGCCCCGCGCTGCGCGGCCGGCTGGGAAGACGGAGCGTTCGATCGCGGCGGGGTCGTGGGCTGCGGCGTCGTCCGCGGCTGATTCGCCCGCGCCGGCGGAACCACCGGCTTGCTGTCCTGCGCAAGCCCGACCGCCGCGCCGCACGCGACCGACAACGCCGCGACGATTCCGCGGCAGACCGCCGAGGTGCTTGCAGAACGACTACGACCGCGCTGATTGGCTGGCATCACGACACTCCCTCGCTCGACAGCCATCCCTGATAACAGGGATGACCATCCGCAACTGTACCGCCCGGCCCACGCCGTGACGCCCTAAGCCGCTGCACAATACCACCGGTCGGTGGTATCGGATGCAAAAACGGCCGAAGCGCACGCGATCGCCTGCCGCGCGGCGGCTCATACCTCCTGCATTATCGGTTGCCGGACTCCCGACTGCCGCGAAAACCGGGGACAGCAGACCGCCCGCGCAACTCCCTACGCTCCGCCATGCGGATCGTCAGCCTCCTCCCCTCCGCCACGGAATCGCTGCTGGCGATCACCGGCTCGCCCGACCACCCTCTCGCCACCCTTGTCGGGCGGTCCCACGAGTGCGACTTCCCCCCGTCTGCCGCTCTGAACGCGGTCCCGACGCTCACCGCCGCCCGCACGCGCTTCCAGTCCTCCGCACAGGTCGATCGCGACGTCGCGGCCGCCTTAGAAGCCGGAACCTCCCTCTACACCCTCGATACCGACCGCCTGGCAGCCCTCCGCCCCGACCTCATCATCACCCAGAACCTCTGCCGGGTCTGCTCGATCGACCTCGACACCGTCCGTGCGGTCGCCCGGCAACTCCCGTCCCCGCCCCAAGTGATTTCCCTGAATCCGACCACGGTCGAAGGTGTCCTCGACGACGTCCTCACAATCGGCGCGGCGATCGGCATGGACGCCGAAGCCGGACAGCTCGTCGCCGAGCTCCGCGAGCGGATGTACCGTGCCGAAGAGTTCGTCACCCCGTACGTCGAACCGCCGCGCGTCGTGTTCCTTGAATGGACCGACCCACTCTTCGTTGGCGGCCACTGGACCCCGCAGCTCATCGAGCGTGCGGGAGGTTCCCACCACCTCAACCCGACCTCCGCACCCGAAGAGTCCGGGGCCGCGGCCGGGCCGATCGGCCAAACTCTCCGCTCTGCCGGCCCCTCAGTCCGCGTCCCGGTCGAAGTGGTCGCCGCGCTCCAGCCCGAGGCCGTCATCGTCTGCCCCTGCGGCCTCTCGCTCGACGACGCCTTGCGCG
>JAEYNG010000514.1 GCA_023412695.1 Planctomycetota bacterium
ATCCGGGCGCGACCAACCCCTGTTCCGGCGGCTCCGTCGAGCCACAGCCCGACAGCCCGTATCACACCAACCCCAGAACAAAGAGGGAGCTCAACATCAGGAAAAGACCCCTGTAAACCGGCATCGCTTCAATCGCCCGATACAGGGGGTGACCTTCATGAAGTCCACAACACACCGCGGCCGCCCGACCGCGCCAAGGGCTCACAGCCCCTCACCTCTCACCCGTCGCGTCCGAGAATCTCGCCATCCCCAATCCCCCTGATTCGCCCGTGGGCGGACTCCGTCCATGTCAACTGCGCTCAAGCAGTTGCGGGCCGGCACTCACCCACGCAACACCCGTCAATCGACGGGGATCAGGAGATCACGGTCGATCTCCAGAACCGCGGCGTTGCCGACCATGTCCACGTGCAGGACCAGCCGGTTCTCGCGCACAGATTCCTCGACACGTCCGCGAATGCCCTTGAACGGTCCTGACGACACTTCCACCAGCGTGCCCCGTTCAAGCGGTGCGCACGGAGTCAGAAGCCCGCCGAGTTGCAAAACTTGCGCGATGGCCTCGATCTCCTCGCGGAGCGACTCCTGGTCCTCGACCCGGATCACCTGCGCCACGCGCCCCGTCCGCTCGGCGGTGTAGCAGTCCTCACGCTCACCGGCGAGGAAGAGATATCCCGGGAACAAGGGGAGCAACGCCCGAGCCTTCCGCTTCCCGTAGTACCGAACCTGGTATGTAAGAGGAAGGAAGTGCCGGATCGACCGCGCCTGCAGGTCCGCGGCGAGCGCCTTCTCCTGCCGGCTCCGCGTCCGAACGACGTACCACGTCATTGTCTCAAAGTCAGGGGAGTTCCCCGACAAGACAGACGGCGACAGCGGCAGCACACTGGCCTCGGACGGCACGGATCTTCCTCCCGGCGCACGCGACTCCTCGCGGCCGGAAGTACATCGGCCCGCCGCGGACCTCGCTGGCGTCCAACTGGCGTGCGTCCGCGTTTCCTACTGGCTGTTCGAGTTTCCCCCTGCGTCCGACGACGGTTACACCGCCGGCCGCCCGCCTGCGCGCCGCCACGCGCTCACCTGCCCGAGGTGCACCGTCTCGTGATGCAGCATCAGGTAGACCAGCGCATCGGCCACCAGCGGGAACCGCTCCTCCCATCGAGCAAGCGGGATCGCCCGCGTCAACCCCGCCGTGCCGACCTGCTCGAGCACCGCCGCGAGCTCGTCATGCCCCGCGAAATACTGCGTCATCAGCGCGGCCTTCGGCAAGTACGCGTCCCCGTCCCCTGCCGGCCTCGAGTCCTTCCCGAACGGGCTCGTGATCGGATCGACAAACTCGCCCTCGCGTGCGCCGCGGATGATCGCGCTGAGAGTGGGGGGGTACAGCGACAGGTGGCTGAACACCCACGCCGGATGGTTCATCACCACGCCTGGCACCGGCTGGCTCACCATGTCCGCATCGGACAGGTCCGCCACGAGCCTCGCGGCGTAGTCCCGCTGCTTGGTCCACGACCCAAGAACCGCGTCGATCAGTGCTCGCCCCGTGTCGCCCATGCCGAGAGGGTACACCCCTCACCCCGCCAGCGCAAAAGCAAAGAGGCCCCGCCCAGAGCTCCGTAGGGCGGGGCCTCGAGATGAAGGATCGATCGTCAGAGCCGATTCACGGGCACCCGGCGAACCACGTCGCGAGGAACGCGAAGATCGCCGGCACGCCGGTCTGCCCGCCGAAGTTGTACGCGACGGGGTCCTGTGCGAACCACGCACTCAGGAACGCGAAGATGTCGGGCACCTCGCGCACGCCGTTACCGTCGAAGTCCGCCGCGCACGGCGGCTCGCCCCCGTGTGCTGCCAGGTCGGTGATGAACATGCCCTCCGTCACATCGTTCGTCACTCGGACAATGCTCACATCCGGCGGCGAAGCATCGACGGTCCACATGACCGACCGCGCCCCGGGCACCACCTGCCCGCCCGCGAACACCGTGACGTCCGACTCGCACAACTCGACATCGAATCCGCTCGAGTCAAACGAAACACGCTTCTTCACCGCGGCGTCGCACGGCCCGACATAGGAAATATCCCCGATCGCGCTGCCGAACGGGATGATGCGGATCACGTCGCCGCCGCCGTTCATCACGTGCAGCGTCGCGCCCGTCGCCCCGACCGCGCTCGCGTCAAACACGATCGTGTGCGAGGACCCGTCCGCGCTCGACGAGCTCATCATGCTCGAGCCCGCCGCCCCGCCATCGTCGAACATCTTCAGGATCGTCACATGCCCGCGGCAGCAGTTGCCCCGCGCCATGCTGAACGCACCGCCATCAACCGGCAGCGGGATCTCGCTGATCAGCGGGTTGGCAAGCCGGATCTCCACCCCGTCTTGGCCGCTGCTCCCGATGCCGCGGACCTCCAGCCTGCGCTCATCGGCCGTGCCGTCGCAATCGTCATCGGTGTCGTCACAGACCTCGCCGAGCGTCGCGTCGCCGACCGCGACGCACTCCGCGTCAAAGCTCCGCAGGCTCGCGCCGAGCACCGTCAACGACGGCATTCCTGTATACGTCGCCTGCAGCGCATCGACGCCGGGCCACGGCGGCGAGCAGCCGACGCAGTGCACCGTCGTCACAGAGATCGACCGTACGTTGTGCAGCGTCGTTGATCCAAGCCCCGTCACGTCGCAATCGCGGTCCGGCATCACGAGCGAGCACTTCGTGCGGTTCGCCTTCTCCTTCGCCTTCATGAGCGCCGGCATGAGCAGGCTGGCGTCCGGCTCCGGGACAATCGTGATCCCGCCCAGGGTCGATCCCGCCACCGTGCCGCTCGCCAGCACAACGCCCGACGCATCGAGCGCCTCCCAATCCAGCGACACCACGCTCGACGGCGGGAAGTCGAACTCCAGCCCGATCGTCCCGCCGGACCCGCCCCCGCCCCCGCCGGTCATGCGGTGCGTGCCGTAGATCAGGCCGTCCCAACCCTTGTGCCTGATCTTGATTTCTCCAGAGCTCGACAGCAGCGGCCCCACGTCCACGGTCACCGTCGCGCCGTGCGCGCTGGTCGACCGAATCTCCGCGCCGTCGCCAAGCCCGTCGCCATCGTCATCGCAGCACGGGCTCGTCACAACCAGCGACCCGTCCGCGCCCTCGCTGAACAAGCCCTTCTCCATCGGGATCGCGATGATCCCGGCGATCACCCGCAGCGACGGCGGATCGTTCACCGGCCGGATCACGATCGGCGACGCCGCCTCGTTGCCGATCATGTGCAGTGCATGCACCGGCGCGGGCGGCGAGGCCAGCACCGGCCTGAACCACACCGTTGACACCCCGGCCACCCCTGTCCCGCTCGGCAGCACGTATGTGTCGGGCACATCGCTCGACAGGCTCCAGTACCCCGGGTGGCATGTGCACCGCCGCCCGCTGTTCTCAGGACCGCCGGTGCACGCCAGCGCCAGGACCGCGGTCGGTTCGCGACTCGAATGCAGCAGCGTCCCGCTCGCATCGAGCATGTATACGTCCATCTCAGCTGCGCCCGTCGCTGACGCGTCGCATGTCACGATCGTCTGGCCCGTTGCCTCGTCATCCACCTGCGATAGCCGCGACGCCTCGACGCCCTCGTCATCGAACGCCTTCATGATGATCACGTGCCCGCGGCAGCAACCCCGCACGTACGACACGCCCCCGCCGTTCCCGTCGCCGTCGAACGTGATCACCGCCCCATCGGACAGCCCCGTGTCCAGGTGCGACAGCGTCAACGCGCGAATGTCATCGCAATCCGACGCGTCGTCGCACTCTTCATCGATGTGCGCGTTACCCAGCCCCGAGCTCGACACGCCGAACGTCAGCAGCCGCGGCCGCGAAAGCGTCATCGACGACACCCC
>JAEYNG010000110.1 GCA_023412695.1 Planctomycetota bacterium
TGCTTGCGCCGATGGGGCTCTTGAACGGGAAGCACGCGACGTGCTACCCGGGGATGGAGCGGCGGTTCGGGCACGACATCAAGGGGTGCGAGACGGACGTGGTGGTGGACGGGCACTTCATCACGTCGCGCGGGCCGGGGACGGCGATGGCGTTCTCGGTGCGGATCGCGGAGCAGTTGGTGGGCGCGCCGCAGGCGCTGAAGGTGGCGCAGGGGATGTTGATGCACGGGGTGTGAGGGGAAGTGGCCGCAGATCAACGCTGATAAACGCAGATCAGAGGAAGTTCAAAGGCGGTACGCAGAGAACGCGGAGAAGGCGCAGAGGGCGCGGAGAAATGCGGAGTGCGAGGGGATCATCTCGCGCAGAGGTACGGAGACGCGGAGAAGGCAGCAGGGCGGCCACGGATGGGCACGGACGAGAGGCAGGAGGGGTTGGCCGCGGATGCACGCGGGTGGACGCGGATCAGAACGGACAGAAGGCCAGCCACAGATTGGCCCAGATGTGCCCAGATGGAAGAGGGGATGCCGAGGGCGATGGCTGCGTGATCGCTACATGCGGCGGCGTGCCATGGCGAGCTTCTTGCAGGCTGTGTGGCGGGGGCAGGAGGCGAGGTGGTCGTTGACCATGCCGACGGCCTGCATGAAGGCGTAGCAGATGGTGGGGCCGACGAAGTTGAAGCCGCGGCGGCGGAGGTCCTTGGAGAGCGCGACGGACTCAGGAGTCTGCGCGGGGACCCGTTTCATGGCGGTGAAGTTATGTTGGATCGGTGTGCCGCCGACGAAGGACCAGAGGTAGGCGTCGAGCGAGCCAGACTCCTTCTGGACGGTGATCGCCGCGCGTGCGTTGGAAATGGTGGATTCGATCTTGCCGCGGTGGCGGATGATGCCGGGGTCGAGCAGGAGCTTTTCGACCTTGGCGGGGGTGAAGCGGGCGACCATGGCGATGTCGAAGTCGGCGAAGACCTCGCGGTAACGGGCGCGCTTCTGGAGGATGGTTTCCCAGGAGAGGCCGGCCTGCGCGCCTTCGAGGGTGAGGAACTCAAAGAGTGTGCGGTCATCGTGGACGGGCACGCCCCACTCGGCGTCGTGGTAGGGGATGCCGAGCGCGGTCGTGGCCCAGGGGCAGCGGGTCGCGGGCGTCACAGGGGTTGTCCGACGTGGGTGCCGCAGTAGATGCAGCGCGAGAGGCGGCGCGCGACAGGGCGTGCGCAGGAGGGGCAGTTGCGCGGCGGGTTCATGCGGCCGTCCTCGACGCCGTCGGTGAGGTCGAGGCGGCGGATCTCGGCCTGCAGGTCGGCATCGGAGAGGCCGAGCCTGCCGGCGACGAGGGACCACATCGCGGCGGTGGTGATGGCGAGGAGGTCGGCGCGGCGTTCGAGGTCGTCGAGCTTGCGGTTGGCGCCGGGCGCGCCCTCGTGTCGTGCGCGGACGAGGTCGGCCTTGAGCTTAGTGATCTGACGCTGCTGATAGAGGTCCCAGAAGAAGTCAAACATCGGGTTGCTCCTCGTCGTTTCTAGACTCTGCGATGCTCGCGGCGAACTCGGTCACGAGGGCGATAAGGAAGACGATGATTGCAAGCGGCCCGGACCACGCAAGCGCGGCGAAGACGATCGCGAGCAGGCCGACGCGGCGGAGGACCTTCCAGCGGCTGTGGCGTGAGCGGGACTCGGCGGGTGTGGCGGGGAGGACGGTGTCGGGCTCGGGGTCGCCGACATCGACCTCGTCCCAGTTCACCTCGACGGGGGCCTGCTTGCGGGAGCGGAACTCCTGGATGAGCTCGGCGGCGCGCGGGGCGTCTTCGCGGCGGACGGCGATGCGGAAGGGAACGGAGGAGCCGAGCTCCCACGGGTTGGTCGCGCCGGCGAGGACCGACGCGTGCGCCGGGACGCCGTTCTCGTCGAGGAACTGCGCGAGCAGCTCGGCCTCGGTGGCGTTGGCGCAGTTCGTGACGTCGATGAGCGTCGCCGGGTCCATGTGACCAGCATACCTCGGGGGCCCGCCGGAGGGAACACAGAGCAAGCAGAGGGAGCGGAGGGCAACAGAGCGGAAGCGGGGGGAGAAGGGAGAGAGATGGCCGCGGGCGAGCGCGGTGATGCAGATCAGAGGGTGGGAGAAACAGCAAATCGCAAATGGGCAATGGCAAGGTGGAGGCGGAGAAGCGGCGGCCACGGGTAGGAAGTGGAGCCGCGGATTCACGCAGATGGATATCGATCAGGCGGAAGAAGCGAATGCGCGATGCTTGGGTTTGTGGCCGCATTCGGGGCAGGGGTTGCCGGGAGGTGTGACGCTGAGGTCGTAGGCGCAGGCGGGGCAGAGGCCGCGGCGGCGACGGAGGGCACCGAGAAGGATGTCCTTGAGTGTCAAAGGAAGAACGATGACGGCCCACCACGCGACGCTCAGACTGAGAATGTTGAGCGCGAGCCCAGCCCACAGTGGCCGAAGCGGTATGCCGATCGGCCAGGTGCCAGGTCGATTCAGCGGGCGTCGAATGGAGAGCACTTCGGGCAGTTCGATCGCGCCCAGGAGCGCCGGTGGGACCACGCCGATGCCTGCCTGCCGCGGGATGGCGTGGTGATTCGAGAAGTCGTACTCGTGCCAGAAACACCGAAACGGCCAGCCACGGGTCACGATGTAGCTTCGGATGTCCTGGTATCCGGGCTCGGGCCACGGTGCGGGATTCGGCCACCATTGGATGAGCCGCTTGGTGATCCATGATTCGAGCGACGGGTCTGGATCATCGGCAAGCTTAAAACCAGGGTCGGGTGTCCTTGGGGCAGTGAGCGTCCATGCCCAATGGAACGTCGCGATCGCTGATCGTGACTGCCAGATTTCCACGCTTGTCTGGCCGCGGTTGAACGTGGTGATGGGGTGGTGGATCGAGAGACAGGTTGCTTGACCGCCCCTGAGCGGATAGAGCACCGCCGACGCAACGACAATTGCCAGCGTCGATACGACGCCGACTACTGCGCAGACACAAAGGCTCTTCATCGGGCTCATGCCGGAGTTTATGAACTCTCTGCAGTTTGCGCTTGTGGTGGAGCAGTGTTGCACTTGGTCGAGCTGAGGGAACTGGAGCGTGAGAAAGACACGGGCAGGATGCCTGTGCCACGCGCGTATGCTGAAAAAGAACACCCCCCGGCGGTGGCCGGGGGCTGCGAGGGAGGCGACGGGATGGATGGGCTGGTTTAGCGGCCGCGACGGGGAAGGTTGCGGACGGCGATGAGCTCGAGCT